>JAZUFS010000088.1:0-15844 GCA_045640805.1 Treponemataceae bacterium | reverse complement strand
TCTCCGCCGGAGAAGGTGACGCCTCCCCCGCTCTCCTCGTAAAAGTCGATATCCTGCTGAATGGAAAGCAGGTTGATGCTCTTTCACAGCTTTCATACCGCGGTAATGCCGTTGAGCACGCACGCCATGTCTGCGAGATGCTTAAAGACGAGATTGCGCGCCATCAGTTCAAGATTGCCATTCAGGGTGCAATCGGCAGTCAGATTATTGCACGCGAAACAGTAAATCCTGTCCGCAAGGATGTTCTGGCAAAATGTTACGGCGGCGACGTTACGCGTAAGAGAAAGCTTCTTGAAAAGCAGAAGGAAGGAAAGAAGCGCATGAAGATGGTCGGCGACGTAGAACTGCCGCAGAGCGCCTTCTTGGCCGTTCTGAAGACAAAAGAAGACAAATAGGTTTGTTCGTACGCTGGATTAAAAGGCTTGTGTCTTAAAAAAACGGGATATTTCCGCTTTTACGCGGATGAGGAAGTCGCGTGTAAGTGAAGGGCCTCGTGCAGAATCGGGGAAGTGCAGGTACAGATAACTGTGGTCTTCAAGCAGTGCGAGCAGCTGTTTCCCGACTGTCTCTGCCGCATCTGATGCCGTGTCAGCGACTGCGGTTTCATATTCATCAATCACAACACATATCTGCCTGATTGCTGCATATTCGTCGGCGAGGAATCCGCCTTCTGTAGCGGTCGCCCGGAGAGTGTCGACTGTGGCACTGCCTGAAATCGGGACGGAAACGGTCGTGCAAGACCTAAGCCATGACATATCATCAAAATGAGCAGAACCCGCGTTTACACCGCTTTTTTTTGCGTCTGAGAGCACATTTTCAATGCTGATGCGTTTAAGTCCTGTCTCCATTCCGGTAGAACCGGCGTCAAACAGAAGCGGCGTTTTCGCGTACCGTTCGGCGAGAAGCCTGCCGTATCCTGCGAGGTTTGGCGTCGTGTACTGGACGGATCCGCCTTTGCCCGTAAACGATTGTACCCCATTTCCGCATGACGCCGTGCCTGCTGGCGGATTGAGACGTGACGCAAGTAACAGGGCATTTGTGTGCGCGGGAGCGCCCTTGCAGTGGGTGCATCCTTTTCCCCAGGCAAAATCCAGGCCGGAGACAATTACGGGCGTTTCTGCAGCTCTGAGATAGAGCGCGAGTTCCAGTGCATACAATCCCACGGAACCAAGCGGCGGGAACACGGGAATACCGTTTTCAGAAGCAAATTGCCTTAAGCGCGCCATAAACGGCTCGTTGCAGTATTCTGTCATGAAAAATGATACGGGGCCGTTCATGATTGAAACGACATGCGGACGTGACGTAAGGTCTGCAATAAGCGGAATGCCGGAGTCAGAAAACCCGATGTAGGCTTTTTCAATGGCAATCTGACTTTCGACGGCAACAACGGCGTCGGGCCGTATTCCGTGCTGGGCAAGCGACGGTAGTGCGGCGTCTGCTGCAAGGATGAAGAAACTGCCACGTACGTCGCTGAGATGCGGCAGAAGTTCGTCGAGTGAAGGGCCTGCTCCGAGTGCAAGAATCGGCTTTGTGACCGAATGCGCGTTCAGGGAAACTGCTTTCGCGGCTGCTTTTGTGTTTGTAAAAAGATTTCGGGCATACAGGCGGCCAAGACGTGTAAGCGTAATGTGGTTTTTCCAGAACGTCGCGATACTGTCGTCGGCGTACTTTGTCGTAAGGCGGTATGCATCCTGATTGAAAGAAACTCCGCCGCTCATTTCTACGGTAAGGCAGCGCCTGAAGCTTCCCTGCGGGGGAAGAATGCTTCCGTGCGAAGCCTGCTGCCTGTTTACGGAAAGAAGTGAAGCTATCTGTTCCGGGCGCTCAAGAAGAACTGCTTTGAAACGGGGGTCTTTCTGCGCTGCCTTTGCTGTGTCTGTAGCCATGAAAAAGTCATACAGTTCCCTGTCGAACTCTGCCGCGAGGACAAAACAGCCGTCGGGAATGCGGTCAAGAAGATGAAGCAATCCGGTTCCGAGTGCGGGAGAGTAGGCGAGGATAAGTGTTTCGCTCAGTATTGTGAGTGAATCAATCAGACGTGTGACCGGTTTTTCCGCGTCATATTGTGAATAGAGATATCTGTTTCTGTAATAGACAGAAAAACCCTGCCGGGCTTGTACCGAGCAGGGTTTGTTTTCTGTGTCAGAGATATCTGCCAATTAGTTTCCGTATCCCATGAAGTACTTGAAGTAGAATGACAGTACGCCATTGTTGACATCGTCACTGTTTGTTATGTCGCTCTGAATGGCTGTCTGTGCATATGAAGAAGCGTAGTATGGGTACATTGTCTGCATTGAACCTGCAATGGCTTCGTCATATGGAATTTCTTCCTTGTACTTAATGATGACGATGTAGTCGTCAAGAAGAAGTGGCTCTGAAACTTCGCCAACCTTAAGGGAAAATGCTGTCTTGAGGAAGTCCTTGTTTGTTTCGGCTCCGGTAAGCTGTTCGTACTGGCTTGAAGGAATTGTGGTAAGGGCAGAGTCATTACCGTAGTTGCATGGGAATGCAGAAGGCTCAATAACTTCAAGTTCATATTCTGCTGCAGCTTCTTCAAAGCCGGCCTGTGAGGCAAGAACGGTGAAATCCTTAGCACTGTCAAGGAAGAAGTCTTCAATGTATGTCTTGTCATATACACGGACGTAAGCGGCTACAACTTCCTGTACTGCAGGATCTGTCAGGTCTGCCTGAACTGTTGCTGCATTGCGTCTGAAGATTGCATATCCCTGCTGGGTATGTACGATTGTTGAAATATCACCAACGCCGAGTGCTACGAAATCCTCGTAATCATCCGGATCTGCAAGAAGTGAATCCTTGATCTGGTAGTTGTACAGGTCAATCTTTCCGTTTACAGCGTCGTAAGCTCCTGTTGACATTGTTGCAACGGCATCATCAAAAGTAATCTGATTGTTCTTGATGAGGTTTGCAATTTCTTCCATTGATTCCTTGTCATCTGCAGAACAGATTGAGTAGTCAAGGCGCTCAAAGATTGAAGGATTCTTCTTTGCATAATTAATGTATTCATCTTCAGGAAGATCGAGAAGATTGATTGCTACGAGCTGGAACTGTCTCTTGTCTGCATTGAGGTCAGAGAAGAATGCAGCTTCGTTTGAAGCGATTTTTGTTCCGTACAGGTATTCCTGTGCACCGTAGTATGATGCACCACCCATACCGATGTAGTCTGCAAAGTAGCGTTCAATGTTCAGTTCCTTTTCTGTTTCCTTGAAAAGTTCCTGTACGGTTGCCTTGTCAGCCTCGTTATATGCTGCGAGAGAGAAGTTTCCGTTCTCATCTGTGAAGTATGTGCGCATTACTCTGTTTACGGCTGATTCAGGAATGACATACTTGCTTTCTTCCATGCGGTCCTCAATTGCCATGGCAGTAACTGTCGCGCTGAAAGCTGAATTAAGGATTGAGTACATGTACTGGTCTGTATCGTATCCTGCATCCTTGTACTGCTGGACATACTGGCTCAGGTAATTTGCGAAATCTGAACCCTGCTCATATTTAATGTCTGTGCCTTTGTAAGAGCCGAGTACAGGAGATTCTGTGTCAATTGACTTGAAACCTGAAAGGGCTGGGACGAGAATGAAGACAATTGCTGAAAGAATGAGGATGATAACTGATCCGATTGCAATCCAGTTAATCTTTTTTCCCGTTTTTTTCTTGGCATCAAATGTAACTACATTGTTTTTGTCATTAGAACTCATTTTATGGACATCCTTATATGTAAAATGTTGATAGTTTACAGTATCTTTAAAATAGTATCACTTGCGGGGTCGAGTGTCAATGTAGAAAGAAAAGCCCCGCCTTTACGGGCAGGGCTTTTCCCGGGTGTTTTCTGCGGTAAATCAGATCTGGAACCTTGAAACCTGCTCGCCAAGATTTTCAGCACTCTGAGAGCATTTTTCAGCACTTTCCTTAGATGCTTCCGTATTCTGGGTGATTGTGGCAGAGTCAGCGCTGATCTGAGTCATACCATCAAGAATCTTATTTGTAGAGGCACTGAGGTTATCCATCTTTTCGGTGATTCCAATGGTACCTTCAAGGATGGCAGATGTCTTTTCCTTTGATTCTGTAGTAATCTCGTTAATCTGCTGAATACCCTGCAGAACCTGGGTACTTCCTGCTTCCTGCTCCTGCATTGCGGCAATGATGACCTGTTCCTGGTTCTTGACCGTTTCTGACAGATCATAGATGTTCGCGAATGTCGTCTGAACCTTGTTGGTGTTTTCAGATACGAGCTGGATATTGTTTCTGAGTTCGGCAATCTGCTTCTTGATGGAAGCACCCTGCTGGCTTGACTGTGCTGACAGCTTTCTGATTTCATCCGCAACGACAGCGAAACCCTGACCGGCATCACCGGCGTGTGCAGCTTCGATAGCGGCATTCATTGACAGCAGGTTTGTCTGGCCTGCAATACTCTGAACGATGGCAGCTGCTTCCTGCAGGAACTGAGACGCGGCAAGAATTGTCTGTGAAGATTCAACAGCTTCCTTAACGGCTGCCTGTCCGATCTGGGCGGCAGTTGCAAGGGAAGAAACGCTGTTTGAGTTCTTTTCAAGAATGTTGAATACGGAATGGATGTTCGCGACCATTTCTTCAACAGCACTTGAAGACTGGCTGACGCTTGTAACCTGTGATTCCATGTTGGCGTTGAGGTCATCGACAGATTTCTGCATTTCACGGACGGTGTTGTTTGTCTCATCAACTGCAGCTGCCTGATTGTTAATGTCGTCGTTAATGTCTTCAATAACGCTTGTAATCGTCTTTACGGAATCTGACATGATGACTGCGTCTTCGTTAAGGCTTTTTGTATATTCCTTTGTTTCATTCGCAGCGGCGGCTATGCTCTGAAGCAGAATTCTTGTCTGCTCAACCATCTTGTTCAGATTTGTGTTGAGCATTGCATATTCCTCGCGGCTGTCAATCGGGAGCGGATCTGCTGAATAGTCACCGTTAGTAATGCGCTCGGCAATCTGGATTGCACGTCTGTTTCTTTTAACATCACTGTTTGAAACGAGGATGATATCAATGACTGTAATGACAAGGGCAAATACTGAAACAGGAATGATTTTCTTTGTGTAAATCTGGATTATGGTCATGCTTCCGTTATTTACAACGATTGCGTGGAAGGCAGTGAACAGCAGCATGATGATACCGACACAACCGTAAATGGTAATGACGGCCTTGCGGATAATTGAATTAAACGAAATATCCTGCTTTCCGCGGAATGGGAGCCAGCTGATTTCCTTTTCAAAAGCTTCAAGCCAGAGAACGTAGAAGAAAATTGAACTGGTACCAAGACAGCCAAGGGCACAGAACCATGATACAAACGGCGTATAGGTGAATGTCGTAAGACTGAGACCGAGTCTTGTGCTGATTGGCATGAGGATGGATACGAATGTCGGACCGATTGCATGTGCTGCAGACAGGAATTTTGCAGCCTTGTTGCATTTTTCAATACTTTCGGGAGAACCGTCATATTTGTCGAGGATGCGCCACCCACGGAAGTTTATGACATTCATAAGGATGAAGTTGATTCCTGCAGTCATTATCATGAAAGGATTCATGGATATGGCAGTCATCTCATCCCTGTTATACACTTTGAGTGTCGTCATCAGGACGAAATACAGTATGAAATAGCCGAAGTAAAGACCGGTTAATAATCCAAGATGCATTCTGCCTATCTTTCTCTTCTTCTTCATTAAAAACCCCTTTGATGCGAAAGTAAATTTCAGAAAAGATTATAACACACTTTTCGGATGTGACAGGGAATATTCTTAGAAAAAAAGGAAAAAAGAGTGTTTTGTGTTGGGAAACTACTGATGAGAATTACATTTGCAGGGACAATATATGTCCTTGTTTGCATACTATATGTTTGTATGGTGTTATAAAAACAGACGTAAGAGAGGTATGCATATGATAACGGGATTCCCTTCACCGGCACAGGGGTACGAGGATAATCTGATTGACCTGAATGAACTGCTGGTGAAACATCCTGCGGCGACGGTTTTCATGCGGATAGACAGCAGCCGTTATGTTCAGGCGGGTATTTTTCCCGGGGACCTGCTCGTCGTGGACCGGTCTCTTGACCCGGATGGCGCGGCCCTGGTGGTGCGTGAATGCGGCGGGCAGTTTGTGCTTGGAAACGCAGTGAGTGTGGCTGAAGGTGCTGTCGTGTGCGGTGTCGTCTCGCATGTGATACACACTGTCCGGAATGACGGGGCGTGGCAGCGGACGTTCAGGGGAGGCGGACGGTGATACTGCATGTTGACGGAAACAGTTTCTACGCGTCCTGCGAGCAGATTTACCGGCCTGATCTTCGCGGAAAACCGGTCGCTGTGCTTTCAAACAACGACGGTGTCATCATTGCGCTCAATAAAGAGGCAAAGGCGGCTGGCCTTAAACGGGGTGACGTCTACTTCAAGATAGAACATGAGTGTGCCACCCACGGCGTCACCGTTTTTTCGAGCAACTACACGCTCTACGCGGACATAAGCCGCCGCATGACATCCATTTACCGGGAGTACGCACCGGAGATTGAGGAATACTCCATAGATGAGAGCTTCCTGTTTTTCAATGACTGCAACTGGCCCCGTGATGATTTTGTGGCGATGGGACATGAGATAAAGCGCCGCGTCATGAAAGAAATCGGCATGCCTGTATGTGTCGGTGCAGCGCCGACGAAGACGCTGGCAAAACTCTACAACAAGCGGGCGAAGGAACATGGCGGTGTTTTCGTGTACGATGAGGCGGGCGTTGATGCACTGCTTGAAGGCACTTCCTGCGGTGACATCTGGGGAATAGGGCCTGCACGTGCACAGACACTGCTTCATATGGGCATACGTAACGCACGGCAGCTTCGTGACATGCCGCTGTATGACGCGAAGAAGAAACTGACGGTGCAGGGCTATGCGACGGTACAGGAACTGCGCGGCATACCGTGCTTTGACAGGGTGGAGCGGAACAGCCGTGAGTGCGTTACGTCGAGCAGGCAGTTCAGTCAGCGCGTATATGACATTCCGACGCTGGAGAGCGCCATCGTGCAGTATACGCAGATTGCCGTGGAACGTCTGCGGGCGCAGCATTCCGAGGCAAAGGCCCTTGTCCTGTACCTGTCTACGTGTAATTACTACGCGAACGATCCTGACCAGCAGTACACGAACAGCGTGTATGTGGAACTTGTCCGCGAGACAAGCTACACGTCAGATTTCGTCAAGGCGGCTGCTGCCGGGCTCAGGCGCATCTACCGTGAAGGTTACGGCTACAAGACGGTGATGGTCACGCTGTGTAAGATTACACCGGCGGCCATGCAGGGCAATCTGTTCGTGGACCCGCTTGAGGACGTGAAGAAACGTGCCGTCATGAATGCAGTCGACAGGGTGACGAACTCCTATGGCAGGGAAGCGCTCAGTCTGGCAAAGGGGGCGGCGGCAGGTACTGCCTGGCAGATGAGGCGCCAGTTCCTGTCTCCGTGCTGGACTACGGATATACATGCTGTTCCGGGAGTATGCTGACGGCGTTGACGTAATGATATGGGGCGGGGACATGAAAGAATGTGGAAAATGGATTTGGGCAAAAAAAATCACGCTTGCGCGCATACTCAATAGGGAGCATGCGCCTTGCGTGTTCTGATATGCAACGCATTAATCAAGGGGATATTGCGTTGCCCTATCTGCAGTACTCAGCCAGTCTGCCCCGTATTGCGAGCGCATTGAAAAGCCTTTCACGACTGCAGCATAGTATTAAGATAGAGCCTGATTCCTTAGCCGTCAAGAAAAAAGTGAAAAAAAAGTATTTCACCATAAAAAAGTGCGGATTTGGATAAGAATGTACTCATATATGGCGTTTTTGCCTGGTTTTTAGACGTTCAGACTGAAAGTTCTGAACCGGGCGGTACCTCCGGGAGTTTCCTGCGCGTAGCAGAAAAGTGCGAAACGCACACCTGTGAACTGGTCGAGCGTGAAACGGAGTGGGGCTATTTTACCGAGAGCGCACCACGCGGCTTTGTCGTCGGAAGCTGCCTGTTCGGCCGGCGTGGCTTGTTCGCGGAAGAACAGTTTCACGTGTTCGGTGCCCTCCTGCAGGTTGAACTCCAGACGCAGCTCAACTTCGGGGCCGTCAAGCTGCTTCTGCGTAATGAATTCCGGGAGACTGTCGTCATGGACACCCATTGCCCACGGCTCATAATCTATCTGATGGTGTGCGGTCACGAGCTTGTACTTTCCGTATTGCTTCATGACGCCTATGAACGCGTATTCACCTTCGAGCGCCATAATTCCCGCGACATCACCGTCGTGCATGTCAGCTGCGGACAGGCAGACACTGCCACTGCAGGACGCTCCCCATGTCCGTTGTGTCAGCGTGTTCGCTGCCTGGACAGGGTTCACCGCACGCTTACCGGTAGTGATTGCGAGCGTATTTTCAGTGAGTGAGACGAGTTTTCCGTCATGGATATGATTCCACTGCCAGTAAGGAGCAAGGGTACCGTCTGCTGTCGTGAATGCATTGCCGTAAAGCGGTGCGTACGCGTAACCGGGTCGCAGGTCGGGAACGGTGACGTGCGGAGCCAGGTCGAAAACAGGACAACTGTCTTCAAAGTGCACGCTTACGAGTATGGGAATGCGGCCAAGGGCACCATGGTCCTGGAACACGATTGCGTACCAGCGGCCATCCGGGGTGCTGACAATGCCGCCCTGTGCACAGCCTGAGTGCCAGCCGCCAAACTCAGATGATAACACGGGCACGCCCTTCCACGGTCCGGTGATGCAATCCGCAGTGAAGCAGTTTTCAGTGCGGGGCTTTCCGCGCGGCCAGTCTATCGTGAAGATATAGTACCTGCCGTCAATTTTATAGATGTGGCTGCCTTCATGACCGAGCCCTTCATGTCCGTCCGGTTCCCTGATTATCACGTCATTGAAACCGCCTTCTACAGGGGCAGACAAGTCGCTTTTCATCTCGGTCAGGTACAGTTCGCGGTTGCCACTGACAATCCACGCTCGTCCGTCATCGTCGAACAGGACAGACATGTCGTGATAGAAACCTTCAATCGCCTGCTGTTTCCACGGGCCGGTAATCTTATCCGCTGTATAGAGATATGTCTTGTGTGTATCATTTGCGACGAAACTCACCCAATACTTATGTGCGTGGTGACGGATACACGCCGCCCACATGCCGCGGCCGTAAATGCCTTTGTTGTCGGCGAGCTTCTGGCCATCCGTTCCGTCAAGCTCATCAAATACGTACGAGCAGAACTCCCAGTCAAGCAGGTTGTGCGAGCGCAGGATGACTGCCCCGGGAGTCATGTGCATGGTAGTACTTACAAGGTAATAGGTGTCATCTACACGGATGACGTCAGGATCGGGAAAATCAGCGGGAATGATATACGCGCTGCCTGTTTTTTCTGGAAATTGTGCGTTTGTGGTCATGAAAAAAGTATACCACAACTGTCACTTTTTGTAGTACTATGTGTGCCAGAGAGAGTTTTTATGAAAAAATATATCATTCTGATGTTCTGTCTGATGATTGCATCCATGCTGCCGGCACAGGTCCTTTCCGGCTGGTGGACAGGTGGCAATCTTGAGGCAAGCATTTTCCGGAATTACGATGAAGGAGCGGGGGTCCTCAACACTGAGTGCCTTATATCCGTTGATCTTCCTGAATTTACCGTCATGCATAACGGGACAGGCCTGTTCCTGAGCGTATCGCCGTATCACGCGGATAATTTCACGGCGATTAAAACGGGAAACAGCAGTAACCTGTATCACTCATTCGTGAACATGAAGCTCGGCCTTGATCTGCTGAAAGACAACTGTCGCTGGGATTTGTATCCGTATGCGGCGTTCAACTGGAATCCGTTTTCAGGACATGCAGATATGCCGTATGAAGCTGGATGTGAGGCAACTTTTTTTATTGAAGGTAATTCAGAAAAAATCTTTCCTTTAAGGTGTAAGGTCATTACGTTAAATGTGAGTTGCAGTTTCCGCAACAATAAACCATATTTCATGACCGGTTTCAGTGTGGATCTGGCAGGTGCCTTATATACAATCCTCATGTCTGAATACTATGAGGTCGCCGATTAACAGGTTTCTGTCTTTCTGTGTTGTCATGTCAGATGATGACGGTATCTGCTGCCGGTTTTACGTTCTTCACGAAATAATCGAGATTGAACATCCAGTCTGACTCAAGATACTCGGCAGGGTAGTTCAGGTGCACTTTTTCGTGTGTACCCGTCGCCGTGTTGCGTGCAACTGCGCCGTTGAACCGTATGAGGTCCGTCACAATCCGGATGAAACGGTCGCAGTGCTTTTCTTTCAGGAGCTGCGTGACGAATGTGACCTGCAGTTCCTCAATGTGCTTCTGGGTGAGCTGACCGCAGGCACTTTCATGCGTTGATGTTCTGTCGTGTGAGCCATTGCTTCCGGAAGCGTCATGTGCTTGTGAGGCACCGTCTGCTTTCAAGGCACCGGCGCGCCAGCCTGCGAATTGTTCAAAGAAATCTGATGCGCGCATTTTGAGGGTGTCGAGCACTATGTTGAACCAGGGTACGGCACATCCGTCGTTGTAGAACGTACTGCACGCATCTGCAAGAAGGCGCGCCTTCTCAACGTCAGCTTCACTCATCTTGTCCGTGTGGATGATGTGGTACGGCGGTGCTTTTTCGTAGGTGAGTTTCAGTTCGTCAGCACGGTCAGCGAGATCGGTGCCGGGAAGTACTGACAGACAGAAAATTTCAAGGTTGTTGGGATACTGCGAGATTGCGAAATCTATGCCTGCCTTGAAACTTCTGTACGTTTCAGAAGGAAGCCCGTAGATGAGGTCAAGGCCGAACGTGACACCAGCGCCGTTCAGGATGTTCATGCTGCGTACAAACTGCTTTTTGTTGAACGGCCTGTTCACAAGGCGAAGTACATTCTCATCCGCGCTCTGAAGACCGATCTGCAGTGCGCACGGAATGCGCGTGAAAGCCTTTGCGAGCTTTGCGTCTATGAACTCGGCACGCGCTTCAAAGTAGTAGAACGTGTCGGGAGTTTTTTCTGCAATCAGGTTGAGCAGTTTTATGGCGCGTTCCTTATTTGCGTTATAGGTCGGGTCAAGGACGAATACCTGGGGAACTTTCTTGCGGGCAAAAAGATCAAGTTCGGCTTCTATGCGCGCCATGGGAAACTGACGGACTGTCTTTTCGCCCTTTGATTCATAGCAGTACGAGCACTTGAACGGACATCCGCGCGCCAGTTCCCATAAGGCACCGTCGTAGTCTGCCGGGTCGAGCGTGCCGTCAAGGTATGGCGATGAGAGCGACGCCAGGTCCATGCATGATGTGCGTGTAATGTGGTGTGTCGGTACATCGGCGCCGGTGAGCAGCGCGTGTACGAGGGGCGGAACGCTGAGTTCACCTTCACCTGAAACCGTGTAATCAAAGTCAGTGAAGCTTTCGGGAGATGCGGTCACTTCGGGGCCGCCTGCCACGCAGATGATGCCGCGTGAACGCATGATGCGCGCTGCCTTTTCAAGAACGGGACGGTTCCACACGAAGACACTGAAAAGCACGAGTGCAGGTGCGCGCGGTGCCTTGTCTGCGGAACCTGCAGGCGGAATTGATGCTGTAAGTGAATCTGCAATGAATGCAGCTGCGTCGTCTGTTGTCGTGGCGTGTGCGCGGTAATCAGCATCCTCTGCACAGAACGGAATGAGCCGTACGTCACAGGTGTCTTTTGTGAGCGGATTGTGTCTGATTGCGGAAGCTATGCACGCGGCCCCAAGCGGCAGTGCCTGAGGCGAACGTTCAATGAGAAGTGTCGTACATAAAACGAGCGGCTTATCCATACCGCTCATTATACGCTAAAAACTGTTTGTGTGAAAACAAGCATCTGCTATGCTTCAGTTAAACCGCCAGCCGCAGGTGAACTTGATGTCGGGGCGTACTACGATTCTGTACGATGATTCAGTTGAGTCAGCTTCAAAGGTTCCCCATAAGGCATTTACTGAAGTTGAAAGACCGGCGCCCATGAAGAATTTTTTTCCGGGGCGGTATGTGGTCAGTTCAAGATCGGTAACGCTGATCAATGAGAAGTAAGGGAAATAGACGCCGATTTTTTCAATGGCATTGAGTTCAAAGTTGAAATTGCCTGCCGTAAATACAGGCATGGTATAAGCAGCGTCTAATGCTGCGAATGTTCCCCAGGTGCCTCCGCCAATGTCACCACCTACCTGGAAACGTGAACCTTCAGTAATGTCGTGAAGATAGGTCAGCGAAATAACATCCATACTGTAAGGCCACAGTAAATCTGTGGTCAGGAAGGGACCTGATGGCTCTACGGTGTAGGTTACAAGTGAATCAGACAGTGAAAAACGGAATGATGATTCTGCAAAGACAGTTGCAACTGAAAGCAGAATGAACAGAAGTACAATAAGTGATTTTTTCATGATAATCTCTCCTTTGCTCAGTATAACACATAAAGCAATAGAATGTGTCATGTAAACAGGGGGCGTCGCGGGGGAATTTCCCCCGCTGGAGTGGGTAGCGGAAGACACGTGTGGCTGGAGCGCAGGGCGAGGCTTCGCCCTCTTTTCTGCTGACATTTCATGGTGTATACTTGTATCTATGAGAAGAAAGTTAACCTGTCTGTTTTTCATTATTGCCGCTTTATGCATGTCATCATGTGCATGGTATATAGGCAGGGGCGTTCCGCTTTTTTCTCCAAAACCTGTCGTAGACAATTCTTCTTATGACGCAGTGATTACGCTGCCGTACGATACCGCCACGTTTACTTCTTCCATGTCAGATGCACTTGCTTCAGCATTGAATTTTGTGCGCCAGTCCATTAAACCCACGTCAGGAGCCCGTTCGGCAGCAGCAACTCCCGGTGAAGATGATACGTACCAGAACTGGATTGACTGGCGGTGGAACGTTCCGTCAAATGTGTATGGCACTGATACTGATCCGTATAACAATACCCTGACGGTAAACGGCGAGTATCTTGGCAGGATGCAGAACCTTGTGCATCACAGAAATGCGCAGGGAAAATATGAAAGGGCGGTCTTCCAGTATAAGGGACATCTGTATTATGTGCTGCCAAATGAAAATAACGGATGGGAGAATCCGCCTTCATTGTCCTCTGAAAACGATTATAGTCATGTATTCCTGAACATGGCAGATAATACAGAGTCTGAGTATTTTTCTGACTTCGGACTCTGGCGCTGGTATACGCTGACCGATGGTTCATTGTATCGCGGCGGAAACTGTGGCCATGGCTACACGCTCCGTAATGTGAAGATGCTCGACGGCAGTTTTGCCACGGTGACAATCTGCTGGACGAATGCAGACGTATACGGCTACCGCGTCTGGATTACAGAGGGAAAGAATCCGAAGAAACAGTATCCGGACAATACTGATTATGATGAATTCTGGCCTGACAATGTTACGGAAGGACTTGATGATCATCTTGTAATCAATGGCAGCGGATATGATTACGTGTATGAGGTTGTGAACAATTCCGGTTGTACGATAAAGGTGCAGTCGTACCTTATTGGAAGGACCGCCTCGGACTATAAACTTCATGAGAAAGCAGCCACTACGACGAGATGGTATACACTGAACAATGGGGACAGGGTGGAATTCCGTTTTTCTATGGATGACCTGCTTGCCGCGTATCAATACACAGAATATTTCATAGCTGTTCAGACAGAGTATGAGGGAGAATTTTCCGGTGGCTGGTGGTTCGAAATCAGCAATGACACCAGATATAAGAAAGGCACGTTAACCTATGACAGAATGGATACGTGGGGACCAGATGGTTACTGGGATGAGAGCCTGTTTGTCCCAGAGGGGAATTACAACAGGATTGATCTGTCTGTTTATGCTGATGAACTTGATGGTGTGAATCACATAGCCATTTTACGCCGCGATGCTTCTTCAACTGACGATGATGATTGGGAAGAAGTCATGTATTTCGATGACAACAACGGGGATCCTATTGATACGGATACGGTCCTGTATGACTACTATGCAGAGGCGGGAAAGTCATATTCATACACGCTGGAATACTGGGATTCTGTTACCAATGATTGGGCGTTTACGGGACCTGTCAACTATACTACAGTGGACGGTTTAGGTGAGCTTACAATTTCAAAGGGAACTGGAATTCTGGATGCGGCAAACGGCTCATTGAAATTTACGACAGTGCCATCAATTACCAGTCAATGTCTGATAGGAAGTAACAAACGTTTGGTATTAGATTATCAAACGATAACGGGAGACACTGTTCAGTGCTTCTTCGAAATCTATTCATCAATGGAAAATAATGCAATATCCATAAGACAGGCGTACGATGATGCCCAGAATGCGTCAAATCTGAGTATGGCAGGAAAAACACTGTATCCGTTTGCTTTTGCATGCGATATTGCGATGGACGTGGGTGACCATAGCACGGTTGAGTATGTCAGGTATCTGTACATTGAAAGTGGTGACACAGCGTATCCGGGAATTGCCGTGAGCAGTGACGGACAGACGTACACTTCAGTGCCGAACGAGTATACTATCAGTCCGAACGGCGGAATGACTCCCTGGGAGCGTGATGACGTACACGGTGATTACATCCAGTTTGACCTGTCACAATGGACGGCAGAACTTGAAGCTGCAAATGCCCGTCATGTCTGGATTGAACGTAAGAAAGATACAGACGAATATTTTGTGGACTTGTTTGAGTACACTTCCTGGGATGATGATCTGATTGTGGATACGACTGCCACCCTCACAGATTATTACGTAGAACCGGGTCAAACGTACGAGTACAGGCTGAATGATTGCGCCGGGGGACGGTATAACATTGGGACTTTTACTGCCGTTAATGGCCTTGGTGAGTTTACAGTTTCCCCAGGTGCTGCGGCGTATAATTCTTCAACCGAAGCATTGGAGTTTTCGTCATTGCCGACATATTCCCCTGAAGCAGGACCTGATCAGCAGGTTGATATACTGTTGAAATATGATAAGCAGGGTTCTAATGAGTACATTTGTTTTTACTCAACGTATCTGGCTGGATATTCAATTCCGCTTTCCACAACTAATATCAATAACCCCAATGATCCAATTGTTCCTGGAACATACATCCCGGTTTACTATACCGCTACTATTCATGGTGAAATCGGAGATTATTGCGGAATAAGTTATCATGCAGATTATTTTCCGAGTGATCCTGATCCAGACCACCCGTCATTTACGATTACTGAGTGATTTCACGATAATTATTTCTATCGGGACACTATATGTCCCGCTTGTTCTGTCATACTGAAACTCACAATGATGTACTGCCGTTTTTTCCGGTGGAGAAAAACTACCGGAGATGATACTATGACAGAAGGGGGATGTAATGAAATTCCTGCACACAAGTGACTGGCACCTGGGGAAGGTGTTCCACGAAAAATCACTTATTGAAGACCAGAAATACGTACTGAACCAGATTGTGTCCGTAATGAAAAACGCCCGTGATGCGGGAGACCCGTACGCGGCGCTTGTCATTTCGGGTGACATTTACGACCGGGCAGTCCCGCCGACCGAGGCCGTGACGCTGCTTGACGATTTCCTGATCCGCATTTCGCGCGAAGTTCCCGGTACGCACATTTTCATGAATGCAGGAAACCACGACGGTGCAGGGCGTCTTTCGTTCGGGGCGCGTTTCCTTGAAAAAAACAACATCCATCTTTCTACAGACACAAAAACTTTCACGACTCCGGTTGTCGTAGAGCAGGGCAGTGAAAAGTGCGCATTCTACCAGCTGCCGTTCCTTACGCCGCTTTCGGTGGCAAAGGACGGTGCGCTCCTGCGCTCGCAGCAGGACCTGTA
>JAZUFS010000087.1:0-2229 GCA_045640805.1 Treponemataceae bacterium | reverse complement strand
GAATTTGAAAGCATTACCGGTAATTCTCCTGATTTTGAATGGTACACCAGAGGTCTTGGTACGCTTCTGACAGGAAGCAATTACAGCATTTTCGATGACATCGGGGACTGGGGCGTAACACGTCAAGATGTAATAAACCGGTTTTCTTCGGGAAAATATGTATTCACACGGTATTCAATGCACTTTCAGACCATTTACGATAACCCGGATGAAGGCTCAGTTTTCTATACTTTCGTAAAAGAGAGCAACAAGGTTCCGTTCCTGACAAAATAAAGCAGACTGCAGTTCCTTTGACACCTGATGGTATATATATTATACTTATACTATGTATAGTATTTATACCGCCAGCTGGAGAAGCGTCATCCGTCATTCTGTGAAAAAAGTATGAAAAACATCATTGCCAAATCCATTCTGAGTCCTCAAAACGGCATGAACCTGTACCGGGGATGTACGCACGGCTGCATTTACTGCGACGCGCGCTCCAAATGCTACCACACACCCGAGCCGTTTGAAGATATTGAGGTGAAAATCAATGCGCCTGAGCTGCTTGAAAGCGCGCTCAGCAGAAAGCGCGAAAAGTGCATGATCGGCACCGGTTCCATGTGCGACCCGTACATGCACTGCGAAGAGCAGCTCACCCTTACCAGGCGGTGCCTTGAGATTATTGAAAAATACGGTTTCGGGGTAGCCATCCAGACGAAATCGGACCGCATCCTCCGCGACATGGATGTGCTTGAGGCAATCAACAGGAAAGCGAAGTGCGTAGTGCAGATGACGCTCACCACATTTGATGAAGAACTTTGCAAAGTGCTTGAGCCCCATGTGTGTACGACAAAAGCACGGTACGTCGTGCTCAAGGAATGCCAGAAGCGCGGCATCCCGACGGTGGTGTGGATAACGCCGATTCTTCCCTTCATCAATGACACTGAAGAAAACCTTGCGGGCCTGCTTGATTACTGCGCGAATGCCGGAGTGAAAGGCATCATCGACTTCGGCATGGGACTGACGCTCCGTGAAGGTGACCGCGAGTACTACTACGCCGCGCTCGACAGACACTTCCCCGGACTGAAGGAGCGCTATCTGAAAGCGTATGGCTGGAACGCGTATGAACTGCCGAGCCCGAACGGTCGCGCCCTCACCGCGCAGTTCCGCTCATTCTGCAAAACGCGCGGCATCATGAACCGACCGGATGATATTTTTGCGTACATGCGCGAGTTCCCAAGAAAAGCAGTTCCCGGGCAGATGACGTTCGGTTTCTGAAAACAGGCCGGCCGCTTTCTCAGACGATTGCCAGCACGGGCTCGTCATAACAGGCGAACTTTTCATCGTGCGTTACAAAGAGCATGCAGTCAGCTTTTGCCTGAGAAAGTAGAAGTCTGTCAAAAGGGTCGTTGTGAGGCGGTGTGTTTTCTTTTTTTGAAAGGGTTTCAAGAGACGCAACATGCCTGTCATCAACGGGCAGTTTCCTGAAGCCCGCCTGCTCGCAGTAATGCATGAAATCAACACCGGAGACCGGCAGTTTCTTAAGCGTGTTCTTAATCGAGACTTCCCACATCGAGGCGATGCTGTAGTAAATGGTGTTTTTCTGGTTTTCAATAAGCTCGCGGGCTTTCACTGGCAGGCGCTCATCATCAGTCAGTGCCCAGAGCAGGATGTACGTATCAAGAAGCAGTTCCATCAGAAAGCATCTCCTGAGCCGGTGCCGTAAAACATGGCAGCAATCTCTTCATCCGTTTCGTCAAAATCATCGGGAACAGTGAACTTGCCCTTCGCTACGCCAATCCTGTTTGATGAATCTGCCTCCGGAATGAGTGTCAGCCGCGCAACAGGCTTGTTGCTTTTACAGATGACAATCTCGCTTTCCTGCTTTTTTTCGAGCAGTAGCAACAGCTTTGAGAAATTGGTTTTTGCTTCAAGAACATTTACGCTCTGCATATGACCTCCTGACATTGCTTCACTAAAAATGATACTGCCACCTGACCTACTTGGTCAAGTTAGTCATCCTCCCGCTGCTCCACAAATCACCATCCGAAATTCACTTGACAAAATAGGTAACATGTTACATATTAGTAACAGATAGGTAATATATTACCTATTAGGAGCGACAGATTGGATTACAACAAGCTGGTTGGAAACGACGATGTATCCTTCGAGGGCATTCCTCCCGGGCCCTTCCTGCTCGGTCTGCTCAGTGCCTTTGAAAACCGCTTTCAGGCATTTGCAGACGCG
>JAZUFS010000086.1:0-5716 GCA_045640805.1 Treponemataceae bacterium | reverse complement strand
TGTATCATATCAGTATGACAGCAGAAGAGATTTGCCAGAAAATTTTTGATATCGCCCTTCCGTATGCCCAGAAGATGAGCGCTCCAATTTCATACATCAATGTAGAAGCCGGATGTAACATTCCTGTCAGTGATGAAGAACTCTGGGAAGCGTTCAACAAACTGAAGTGGGACACAGTACTGTCATCCGCAGAATTAATGATTATCCGTAAGCCGTGGTCTCAGGGCACCGAGAAAAAACTGCGCGTCGTGTCCATTACTCCGTTTGAGGATGATGAAGGCGTTACCGCTCCGAATCCTGTCCGAAACGGAAATATCTGAAAACGAAAATCTCAACAAATCCCGTAAGAATCTCATATTTACTGTATTCCAGGTACTTTTTTCATGCATTTTGTGCTATAGTTATAGTGGCGTAAAGTAAGCCATTTTATGCAGATACGGACCATTTTCCACAACGCAAATTTCCTCAAAAAGAGCACTCAAAAAGCGGATGCTCGTGCCTGTGCCAGAAAAGCAGGCCGCCGTCTTGTGTGCGTGCTGCTCATGCTGGTGATGGGTGGCGCGGCGTGGGGAGCGGATTATAGAAAAAAAGCTGGTGGCGGTAACGAATGGGCAACAGCAGGAAACTGGGATTTTTCGACAGATAATGGTTCGACCTGGTCAACAGCAACTAAGGCTCCAGGAAGTGGGGATACTGTGCTGATAAGCGGTGATACCACTTTTGAGGACATAGTAATATACCTTTCCAATGAAAATCCATTAACAATCAAGTCAACAGATGGTTCTTCGCATACTCTGAATGCAAGTAAATTTCATGTTGTTGGTTATGATGGGGGAAATGTTAATATCATACTTGATAAAGCAAATATTGCCACTGGAGATTTGCGAATAAATGATGATGATAATGTTTCTCTTCGTTATGATGGAACTATAACTTTTTCCGGAAATAACAGTACCATAACTGCTACTACAGTTATGGTTTTTGGAGATTCGGCATCGTCTCCTGCTCCGGTGCTAATAAACTTTACAACAATACCGGTTACTGTTTATTACAGATTTGAAATTAACTGGGATGAAACAGTTGGAGTAGTTGAGGTGGCTACAGATGCCAGTATAGGAGGATCAGGAAGTAGTTTTTGTATAGGAAAGTCTGATTCATGGTGGACTTCTCAGAATGAGACGGCGACTGTTTTTTCTGGAACTGGTACAATTACTACAGATAATATTAATTTTCCTGCCGGTACAAGTCATCATATTCAGTTGAATGACAATTTTTCATTGGATGTTGGGACAGTAAATGCTGATGGATCTGTTGAAATTACCATTGATGGAAGTGGTAATTTGGATATTACAAATCAAGTCAATGGATCTACTGTATCTGTCGGTTCTGAACTGAATGTTGGAAACCTTCCCTCTAACGCAAAAATTTATACATATACACTTGAACCTGTAAACACTGAAACTTTTCCTACTGATGCTATTGCTGTTACTATTAGAGCTAAAGTTTCATCTGGTGAATTTGAAGCTGCAAACAAAACGTTTACCTACACTCTTGAGAAGAATGGAACAGGGACTGCAAGTTTCTCGTTTGCCAGCAGTACATCTGCTTCCGGTTCTGTTACTCTTGGGTCCGTAAGCAGTTCATTATACAGTGGAACCTTTAATGTTGAATGCAGTGGAACTATTTCTTCTGGAGAAGGATTCATCCTTAAAATATTCAAACCGGGAGGATCTCTTCTCGGCACTGTTTCCTGGACAAAAGAAGGCACTACCTGGACTGGGGCTGTAAGCCATGATTGGGGGACTGCCGAAAACTGGAGTGGTGGCGTCCCTGGTGCGACGGATGATGTTGAAATTCCGAATGTTACGAATTATCCGATAATTGCTGCCGGTCAGACGGTAACGGTTGCAAGTCTGACTTGTGGTTTTGCAGGGCAGCTTGAAATTGGCGATAATGTTACGCTTTCAGTTGGAAGCCTTTCAATAGGTTCCTGGGGAACAGTTACAACAGGTGACAATGTCGTCATCAACTGTACTGGAACCCAGTCGGATGGTACTACTACAGATTTTACGGGCAGTGGAACGCTGGTTGCAAATGGCAGCCTGAAATTTGTCGGAGCGGGTACTACTTCAATCAATACGCTTACCATTAACGGTCCGGCTTCTGGAAGTTCGGATGCAACCTTTGAGTATCAGGGCGGAAATGCCCGGATTTCCTCTTTGAATATGACCGGTCAGGTTGAGCTTAAGACAGGATCTGCCGGTACGCTTTCTGTAGTTGGAACTGCCAGGGCAACCGACAATGCAAGACTGAAAGTAACAGAAAGCACAGGAACTGTTTCTTTTGCCTATCTTCAGGCGGATACTGACAAGACGCTGACTTTAGGCAGCGCTGTGACGGTTAGCGGCGAACTGATAAACTGGGGAACGGTTGTGCTCGATGCATATCCGCTTACCGTAAATACATACAGTGCAGCAACTGGTACCGTAACAATAAACGGCCCTGCTTCCGGAACGGCCGCTGTCTTTACGCTGACAGGAACTACAGATGCAGAAATCAGCGCCCTGAATGTATCAGGCCTGGCTGAACTTGAAACGACGGCTTCCGGTGCGCTTAAGGTTACCGGAACGACCCAGATTACCGATGATGCAACGCTGACACTCACTTCCGGTTCCGGCGCCGTTACGCTGACGGCAGTTACGGTAGATGAAGGAAAATCATTAAATCTGAAGAATGCTGTTACGCTGACTGCGCTGACAAATAAAGGCACCATTGTGCTTGAAAACGGATGTAATCTGACGGTTCCTGCCTATACGCCTTCTGCTTCGCAAGCCGACATCATTTCGCTTTCTGGAACGGTAGCCCTGAATGTTACAGGCACAGTCAGTACGGTAACAGTTACTGACAGTGCGACGCTCTCTGGTTCGTTTACATGCAGAAAATTCACTGCCTCTGACCTTGGCGGAAAAACGCTCACCTTAAACGGTACGGCAACTGTCGGCAGCGGAACGGCAACAGACGCTCTCGTGCTGTCCGGAAGTTCTGAGGCTTCAAAACTGACTGTGACGGGAAGCGGAACAATAAAACTGAACAAGGCTCAGGCGGGCGGTCAGTATCTTTCTGTCTCAACAGCAGGTCCTTTCATCAAAGATTTGACCGGCGGTACAGGGTGTGTCTATACGGCGACATACAGTTCCCCATCAAGTGGAACGGCGACAGAATTCAACGGATGGACCCTTTGTCCTGCCGGCCTTATCTACAAATGGACGGGCGCAGCCGGTACAACTGCATGGAATACCGCGGGCAACTGGAATATCAGCATGGTTCCGTCTGAAAGAGAAAATGACGTTGAAATTCCAGCCGGCTGTTCAGTATATCCGGTGTCGCCTTCTTCTGAACTTTCAATCAATTCCCTTACTGTAGAAAGCGGAGCATCTGTTTCTGTCGCAGATGAAGTTAAACTGCGCTTTGTCTCGTATTCTGGTGACGGCGTAATAAAGCTTGGAACGGGAAACATAGAAATCCGCTCAGCAGGCACAAACTGCACGATACAGAACATTGAGTTTACGGGAACGGGAACCCGCGATTTTACTGCCATAAGCAAGGTTACGCTCGTCAACGTGAAAGTTCCGTCCGGTAAAACCCTGCGACTTACAGGCCCTCTGACTCTTATTGGTGAGCTGGATAACGCAGGCACCGTTAATACGAATGGTCAGACGCTGACATTCAAGACATATACAGGCTCGGGTACTGTTCAGATTGGAGCAGCCGGAAATATTGCCGTCGGTTCGGGTGGAACTGGTGGTGAAATACAGAAGATAGAGTTTACGGGGTCGCGCAGCTTTGCAAACATAACAGGCCTTTCATTCAAAGATGCCGCTATTGCATCAGGGTATGAACTTAAACTTTCCGGAACGCTGACATTTACGGGAACAGTCACCAATAACGGTTCGGTCAATGTAGATAACAAAGAATTTACCTGCGCTTCTTATTCCGGCTCTGGTTCCGATAAAGTTTCATCAAATAATGGAACGTTCACTGCTGGTGGCGGTACAATCAAGACTGCTCAGCTGACTGGAAATTCAAAAGTCATAAACAATGGAACGGGCACCCTTGTCTTTACCACAGTTACTGTAACCGCTGACAATTCAAATCTGACCGTAACAAACTCTGGAACGGGCACCCTGACGCTTTCCTCTTCTGCGTTCACAGAAAATGCAACGCTTACAGCTGGCGGCACCGGCAGCATGCCTGTCTTCACGACAGTAAGTGTCGGAAGCGGAAAGACGTTGACTCTGGGAAGTAATCTGACGGTTTCCGATACGCTCGGGAATCAGGGTACGATTGCTGTTGGACCTTACGCCCTTTCTTTTGCAAAATATACCAACACAGCGGCAACGAAAAATGATGCCCTGACCGTAAATGGCGGTTCCGTTACGTCAACTGGAACGGAACCGGGCATCGGCTATGCAGTAAACAGAATTACGCTGTCTGGAAACGCTTCAATCAACAAAAACGGAATGGGTGCACTGAAAGTGACGAAAATTGCTGTTGAGGCTGATGCAACACTTACCGTTACAAAAGGCGGTTCTGCAACTTCAATGCCGGAACTGACTGAAATTACCGTTGGCAGCAGTTCCTTTACGGTCGGTGGATCTGGTTTTGCTGCCGGCACTCTGACGGCAACCGACAGCAGCGTAACGATAGGAACAGATGCCACTCTTTCTGTGGATACGTTCACTCAGACAGTTTCAGGCAGCGGAAAATCACTCACGGTAAACGGTACACTCATAGTGGGCAGCGGTACTTCGCAGGAAACGTTCCGGCTTTCAGGCGGAGGAACAGGCAGCCGGCTGTCAGTTGCTGGTACTGGTATCATCAAATTGAATACATCACAGGTTGGCGGAAACTATTTGTCTGTAAGCACGCCAGGTCCGGCTATCACACAACAGAATGATGGAAATGACATTGCGTTTACAGCCGTCAACAGTACACCGTCGACAGGTGCACCTGCTGGTTGGAATATCTGTGCGGGCGATTTGACTTTCATCTGGAAGGGCAGTGCCGGCACAAACGGTACTGCATGGAATGTGCCTGAAAACTGGTCTGTTCATGTTGTTCCGAACAGTGGCACCCATACGGGAATTACGGGCAGTACTGCGATTAATGTCGAAATTCCCGCTATTCCCGTTCAGCCATCAACATCCGGCGATATTACGGTGTCAAAGCTGACTGTTGCCGGCGGAATGACACTGACGCTCGGTGGACGATTTACGGTAAGCGGTGCCCTCACGAACAGCGGCACCATCGACATGAAGAACCGGGACCTGACGTGCGGCTCATATGCGGACAGCACCGAGAACGGACTTATCAAGCTCGGAACGGGAACGCTCACGACAGGTTCGGGCGGTACGCTCAAGAACATTGAGTATACGGCTACCCGCAGCTTTGGAAACATCAGCAGGCTGACAATAAAGAACGGTACAGTTGATTCCGGTGTCGCGCTGACCGTAACGGGCGGCGGACTGACATTCGGCGGAACGCTTACAAACAGCGGCACCATCACGCAGAACGGTAATCTTTCAGTGACAGGCGCTCTGACCAACAACGGCACCATCGACATGAAGGACAGAAACCTGACATGCGGCTCATACGCTGACGATGGCAACAACCGCTGGATAAAGCTTGGAACGGGAACGTTCAATCCGGGAACGGG
>JAZUFS010000085.1:0-2177 GCA_045640805.1 Treponemataceae bacterium | reverse complement strand
ATCGGCCGGATCTTCGTGGCACCGGAACATTTTCGTAAGGGGTACGGACTGTTTATCATGACGCAAATCGAAGAGCAATTTCCCGATGTCACTCTATTCGCACTGGATACGCCGCTATGGAATGTACGGACGAACCGGTTTACCGGAAACTCGCGTATACAGAGTATGAGCGGGACGACGAATTCGCTTACTATGTCAAACAGATCATGCCCCGAAAGGGCTGACAGTATAATGATTACCTCCGGGGAAACTGTTTTGATCGAAAATCGGATATGGTGAGCGAAAATGGTTGAATGGATTTGCATTTGCAATATGGAAATGCAGAGTATAAAGGAGAGAATGACCATGCCTTCACCGGAAAAATTCAGAGAAACGCTGACCGAATTTGCTGTGAGACAATCGGTCATAGACGAAATATATCTGGGATATGACGGGCTCGATTGTACTCCGGGCTTTCGCATTTATGTTAGTCGTGAATACTCAGTCGTACAGATGGCATCGTACGAAATGTCCGTTACCCATGTCCTTTGACTCAGGTGCAACTTCCTTGCAGATCTTTTTACACAGAGAACATCGTGTATGGAATTTACATCCGGACGGCGGATTTGCCGGGGATGGAATATCGCCTTCAAGGATGATGCGTTCTTTCTTGTAGTCAGGGTCAGGCATAGGAATCGCGCTGAACAGTGCCTTAGTGTAAGGGTGCAGCGGGTTGTCGAAGATATCGCTTGTCTTACCGGTCTCTACGAGTCCACCGAGGTACATGACACCGACAGTATCTGAAATGTGCTCAACTACAGACAGATCATGTGAAATGAACAGGTACGTGAGTTTGCGTTTTTCCTGCAGTTCCCACAGCAGATTGATGATCTGTGCCTGAATGGAAACATCGAGCGCTGAAACAGGTTCGTCACAGACAATGAATTCCGGGTTAAGGGCAAGTGCGCGTGCAATACATATGCGCTGTCTCTGTCCGCCTGAAAACTCGTGCGGATAGCGGTCTTTGTAGTAATCATGCAATCCGCAGTCTTCCATGATCTTGTCAAGATAATCATTGTATTCGGCAGATGGAACAATGTTATGTTCACGTACTGCCTCTCCAATTATTTCACCAACAGGAAGGCGCGGCGATAGTGATGAATACGGATCTTGAAAGATAATCTGCATCTTGGTACGCAGCTCATTCAGTTCCTTTTTTCTGTAATCGAATACTTCACGTCCGTTAAAAAGGACCGAACCGTCTGTTTTTTCATACAACCTGAGAATTGTTCTTCCTGTTGTAGACTTACCGCATCCTGATTCACCTACAAGTCCCATCGTCGTGCCACGTTTGATGTTGAAAGAAACGTCGTCGACAGCTTTTACGTGACCGGTAACGCCTCCAAAGAATCCACCCTTGATGGGGAAGTATTTTTTCAGATTCTTTACTTCAAGTATATTATCTGGATTTGAGATTATTTTCTTTTCATCGCTCATTTTGAAGCTCCAGTTGTTTCACAGCGATAGCAGCTTACGACATGTGTCGGTGAAACGTGATATTCTGCAGGATATTTGCCTTTACAATTCTCACACTGCATTTCACAGCGGTCCCGGAAATAGCAGTAATCAGGCATTTCAATAGGATTGGGAACGTTTCCTGGAATGCTGTACAGATGGTCAACATGTTTACCGACGACAGGTTTAGAGTTCATCAGTCCAATGGTGTAAGGGTGACGCGGATCTTTGAAGATTTCACGGGCAGTTCCTTTTTCAACGACACGTCCTGCATACATGACGACGACATAATCTGCCATTTCAGCAACTACACCGAGGTCGTGAGTGATAAGCATGATTGAACTGTTGATCTTATCCTTGAGACTTCTTAAAAGATCAAGAATCTGTGCCTGAATGGTAACGTCAAGTGCAGTGGTCGGTTCGTCTGCGATGATGAGACGCGGATTACATGCAAGTGCCATGGCAATCATAATACGTTGTCTCATACCGCCTGAAAGCTCATGCGGATACATGCGGTAAACGCCTTCTTTGTTGGCAATGCCGACTTTCTCGAACATCTCAAGGGTACGTGTCTTTACATCCTCTTTAGTCATGCCTGGATTATGAAGGATGGTAACTTCATCTACCTGTTCACCAATACGCAGAACTGGATTGAGCGATGTCATCGGCTCCTGGAAAATCAT
>JAZUFS010000084.1:0-1593 GCA_045640805.1 Treponemataceae bacterium | reverse complement strand
ACGTGAAAAACCTCGCATGGGAATACACAGATGAAGCAAAGGAAATCACCATTGAGCCAGAGCACATCACCATTGAGGAAATTGACCAGGTCCTTCTTCACGTCGGCAGTGAGGATAAGTCAAAACTCCTTCTCGGCATTCTGCAGAATGAGAAGCCTGAAAGCGTCATCATTTTCTGCAACACAAAGAGAAGCTGCGAAGTCATTGCAAAACGCCTGAGAATCAACGGCATTGAAGCTGAGTTCATCATCGGCGACCTGCCGCAGTCAAAGAGACTGCAGGTTCTCGAAAGTTTCAAGAGCGGTTCACTCACCTGCCTCGTCGCAACTGATGTCGCAGCACGCGGTATTGATGTAGACGACCTTGCAATGGTAATCAACTACGACCTGCCTAACGAGGCAGAGAATTACGTACACCGCATCGGAAGAACGGCACGCGCCGGTAAATCCGGAAAAGCATACACATTCTGTTCAGAGCAGGACGTCTACAGTCTGCCCGCAATCGAGCGCTACATTGAGCAGCCTATTCCTGCAAGCATGGCAAGTGAAGAAATGTTTGCCGAAGACAAGAGCGCCGGACAGTATATCCAGACAGAACGCTATGACGACGAAGACCGCCCGTACTCAAGAGGCGGCGGACGCGGCCGTGACGGTTACCGCGGTGGACGCGACGGTGGCAGACGCGATGGTCGTGGTGGCCGTGACGGAAGACGCGACGGTCACAGAGACGGACGCCGTGACGGTGGAAGACGCGATTATCATGACGGTGAGCACCGTGGAAACGGAAACCGCCGTGATGACCACAAGGGATACAACAGAAGTGCAGAAAGAGCACAATTTGAGGCAGAACTTTCAGCAATGTCTTTCGAAGACCGCATGAAGCTCTACAAGGAAAAGTACGGTTCAGAAGGATCTGCAGCAAGCACATCAAGCCAGAACCAGAACAAGCGCAATGGCGGAAAGGGTGGCAAGAAAGGCGGAAAGAATTTCCAGCAGTCAAATGCAAAGCATCCTTCAGCACCAAGCGGAACTTCCCTTTCCGGTGGAGCTGCAAAGACAGAGAAGAACGGTTCAAGAAAGAACAGCAACTATAAGAATAGCGGAAAGGCTCAGAACAAGCCGGTAGCAAAACCTGCAAAGAAAGGCAGCGCGGGAATGCTCGGCATCATCCAGAAGCTTTTTGGAAAAAAGAAGAATAAGTAAGGGGATATAAGAGTGATTACAGTATCAGACGTCAGCCTTAAATTCGGCGAACGCACACTTTTCAAAGACGTAAACCTCAAATTTACACCAGGCAACTGTTACGGCATTATCGGAGCAAACGGCGCCGGAAAATCTACGTTCCTGAAGGTTCTCGACGGTGAACAGGAACACGATGCCGGTCAGGTCATCATCACACCGGGTGAGCGCATGGCCGTTCTGAAACAGGATCACTTCGCATACGACCAGTACAGCGTAAAAGACACCGTACTCATGGGTTACCCGAAGCTCTATGAATGCAGCAAGGAACGCGACGCCATCTACGCAAAGGAAGACTTTACCGAAGAAGACGGATTGCGTTCTGCAGAGCTTGAAGGCGAATTCAGCGAACTCG
>JAZUFS010000083.1:0-1996 GCA_045640805.1 Treponemataceae bacterium | reverse complement strand
ATTTTCCTGTTTTTCCGTGCAGCGCACCCGCCACCGTCACACTTGCGCGTTTATTTTACTACGTTGTTGACCAGCTTGTTAGGAACGACGATAACCTTCATTGGTGTCTTGCCGTCCATGAACTTTACGGCGCCCTCAGATGCGAGCGCTGCTTTTTCAACTTCAGCCTTGTCAGCATTCAGCGGCATTTCAAGCTTATCCCTGATCTTGCCGTTAACCTGAACGACGATTGTGCAGCTGTCGTCCTTTGTGTAAGCTTCAACATACTCAGGCCACTTTTCGTAGGCGATTGTCTTTGTGTTGCCGAGCTTTTCCCAGAGCTCTTCACCAAGGTGTGGAGCGTACGGAGAAAGCAGCTTTACAAAGTCTGTCCACAGTGTGCGTGGAACCTCATTGAGTTTTGCAACGTCGTTGATGAAAATCATCATCTGGCTGATTGCCGTGTTGAAGTTCAATGTAGCGGTGTCATCCGTGACCTTCTTGATTGTCTTATGGAGCAGCTTGAGCATTGCCTTGTCCGGCTCTGCGTCAGTCAGCGGCTTTTCACCGATTGCCCATACTTTCTCAAGGTAGCGGTTTACACCGATCAGACCCTGTGTGTTCCACGGCATGCTGACGGTGAGCGGTCCCATAAACATTTCGTACATGCGGACACTGTCGGTGCCGTACTGCTTTATCATCTCATCAGGATTGATGACGTTCTTGAGTGACTTACTCATCTTTGCGACAACCTGCTCAAGCTTTTCGCCTGTTGCCTTCTCAATCCACTCGCCGGCTGCATTCTGCTCTACTTCATCAACCGGGACGAGCGTCTTGTTCTTGCGCTGGTAAGCGAATGAGGTGATCATTCCCTGGTTGATCAGGCGCTGGAACGGCTCTTTTGTTGAGACAACGCCGATATCGTACAGAACTTTGTGCCAGAAGCGTGCATACAGCAGGTGGAGAACAGCGTGCTCAGCACCACCGATGTACAGATCAACAGGCATCCAGTACTTTTCAGCCTTCTCAGAGCAGAAGCGTGCATTGTTCTTCGGATCAAGGTAGCGCAGGTAGTACCAGCATGAACCGCCCCACTGAGGCATGGTGTTTGTCTCGCGCTTTGCGTCTTTGCCGCACTTAGGACACTTGCAGTTTACCCAGCTGTCAATTGCAGCGAGCGGGCTTTCGCCGGTACCTGTCGGCTGGTAGCTCTTTACTTCCGGCAGCTTGAGCGGCAGTTCTTCTTCCGGAACAGGAACGGTGCCGCAGTCCGGACAGTGAATGAGCGGAATAGGCTCGCCCCAGTAGCGCTGGCGTGAGTAAACCCAGTCGCGAAGCTTATAGTTGATGGCTTTGCGGCCAATCTTCTTTTCTTCAAGGAACTCGAGCATCTTGTCGATGGCGTCCTGCTTGTTGAGTCCGTCAAGGAACTCTGAGTTGACGTGTACACCGTCTTCTGTCCAGGCCTGCTTCTGTACATCAACTTCGCTCTTCAGAACCTCAATGATTGGCAGATCGAACTTCTTTGCGAAATCCCAGTCGCGGTCATCGTGTGCGGGAACAGCCATGATTGCGCCCGTACCGTATGAAATCAGAACGTAGTCTGCAATCCAGATAGGAATGAGCTTTCCGTTTACCGGGTTGATTGCATAAGAGCCGGAGAAAACACCGGTTTTGTCTTTTGCAAGGTCAGTTCTCTCGAGATCGCTCTTCTTTGCGGCTGCTTCCTGATATGCCTTTACGGCTGCTTCCTGCTCAGGTGTCGTGATTGACGGAATGATTTTGTGCTCTGGGCTTACAACCATGTAGGTTGCACCGAACAGTGTATCACAGCGTGTGGTGTAAACGGTCAGATCCTTGTCAGTCGGCTTTCCGTCCTTGTCGGCTACTGTGAAGGTGACTTCAGCACCGGTGGACTTGCCGATCCAGTTGTGCTGCATGAGCTTTACGCTTTCAGGCCAGTCGAGTGAATCGAGCTCGCTGTCCAGGCGGTCTGCGTAGTCAGTAATCTTCAAGA
>JAZUFS010000082.1:0-4780 GCA_045640805.1 Treponemataceae bacterium | reverse complement strand
AAGTCGGATCGTAGCCATGTCGTTCTGTGAGCCAAGGAGTTGTTCCTGAGTATTGTCTTCCTAAGACCGCTTGGCCCCTCCGACTTCCGCATGCTGCGGCGCTTTGGTATC
Source organism: Treponemataceae bacterium (assembly GCA_045640805.1). GTDB lineage: Bacteria > Spirochaetota > Spirochaetia > Treponematales > Treponemataceae > Treponema_I. The sequence goes on along the minus strand of JAZUFS010000082.1, from coordinate 4,669 downwards.
TCACTCGTGTTGCTGCGCAACACTCGGGGCCGATGCATGCGTATCACACCGTACGGCACGTCACACCCCCTTTCTGCGATTAAAAGCATTCTGGTTCTTGCTTAGTTCGTCCTGGCGTTAAGGGCTCGCTGATCAGGCGGCGACGGGGTGGCGCTTTTTTGAGATTCCCTGCAGAACGAGCAGGATGGCCATAAGGGCGATACCGATGATGTCCGTTTTCGTTTCAGGAATGACGCACAGGAAACCGGCGGCGGCGAACAGCAGGCGCTCAATGACATCCGCTGTGACTGAAACACCCTTTCCGCGGGTCGTGTTTTCTGCAAGTCCCGTCTTCTTCAGGCCGTAGCCTTCAAGCGCGACGCTTATACCGAACATACCGATGATTGCAGAACATGCGATGCCGAGGATTGTCAGTGCATCTGCATTGATCATGAGCATCTGCGGGTTGTAGACGAACATATACGGAATGATGAACGCGCCGATTGCAAGCTTTGTTGCGTTTACGGCAGTCTTCATCGGCTTTGCTTTTGCAATTGCGGCACCGGCGATTGCGGCAAGTGCGACAGGCGGCGTTACGTCGGCGATGATTCCGAAGTAGAATGCGAACATATGGGCAGGCAGTTTCATGACATTGTCAATTTCAGCAGCACCTGCACCATACAGACATGTCAGAATTGCACCTGCCGTAATTGTTGATGTAATCAGGTAGTTTGCTGTTGTAGGAGCACCCATACCAAGGATGATTGATGCAATCATTGTGAAAAGCAGTGTCAGGAAGAGTTTTCCGCCTGCAAGCGTTACAAGACCGGCGCCAAGCTTAAGGCCGATACCTGTAAGCGTTACGATACCGATGATGATGCCTGCCATACCACAGGCAATTGCTACTGAAATGATGTTTCTTGAAGCAGAGCACATGACATCCACAAGGTCTTTAAGGCCGAATGTCGGCATGCGTCCCTTTGCAACGTCAACAGTTGAAACTACAAGGCCGATCAACAGGCAGGAGACAATTCCCATAAGGGCTGCGAAAACGGCAGTATAACCCGCACACAGGAAGTAAATGATTACTGCGAGCGGCAGAATCATGTAACCGCGCTTTGCAAAAAGCGGCCAGAACTTTGGCAGCTGATCCTTGGGAAGGCCCTTCAGTCCGAGTTTTTTTGCCTCAAGGTGAACGGTGATGAAAATGCCGGTGAAGTACAGTACAGCTGGAATGACGGCTGCCTTTACGATGGTGACATACGGAACGCCGATGCTTTCAGCCATGAGGAACGCAGCTGCACCCATGATTGGTGGCATTATCTGTCCACCTGTAGAGGCTGCGGCTTCTACAGCGCCGGCAAACTCGCCCTTGTAGCCGAGCTTCTTCATCATAGGGATGGTGAATGAGCCTGAACCGACAGTGTTTGAAACTGATGAGCCTGAAACTGTTCCAAGCAGCGCTGATGACAGAACGGCAACCTTTGCAGGTCCTCCTGATGCACCGCCTGCGATTGCGTTGCAGCTGTCAATGAAGAACTGTCCGATACCTGTCTTTTCAAGCAGTGAGCCGAACAGGATGAACAGGAAGATGAAGGTTGAACATGCTCCGATAGGAATACCCATGATACCTTCTGTGTTGTAGAACAGATGGCATACAACGCGCTGCAGGCTGTATCCGCGGTGATTAAGGAAGCCCGGAATATAGCGGCCGGCAAATGCGTAAATGATGAAACAGCCTGCGATTATCATGATTGGAAGACCAACGATACGGCGGCAGCTTTCAAACAGAACGAGGATACCGATGATACCGACAACAATATCGAGTGTGGTGTTGTTGCCTGCTCTTCTTACAAGCGTATTGAAGTTGACTACGATATACAGCCAGCTTCCTGCTCCAATAAAAGCAAGGAGCACATCATACCATGGAAGTGTATCTTTCGGCAGTTTCTTTGATGCCGGGAACAGAAGGAATGCAAGGAATTCCACGAAAGCAAGATGAGTTGCACGCAGAACCTGTGCGGTAATTGTTCCAGAAAGTGTGGCGTACAGCTGGAATACGACGAATGCAATGGAAATGATGACGGTAATCCACTGCCGCCAGCACTTATGCTCACGGTATGCCTGCTCCCTGTCGAGATTCTGCATAAGAGTCTTCATTTCATCTTCATTAGTGGTTGGAAGGATGTTCTCAATCGGACCACTTGAAGCCTGGTCTGTGACCTTTGGCTCTTTTTCTTCTGCCATATTTTTACTCCTTTTAAACGCTGCTTCACCAGCAGTGTCTACAATTTGTTTTTCATATATGTGAATAAGCTTACACGCGCAATTTCAAACACCAGGCTTGTCTGCGGTGCAAACAGATCTGTCATTGTAAAATATTGCGTTTCCCCATTTGCATACTTCAGTGTTAGTCCGTGATTCGCAATAATTCCCACAGCCATAAGGAACCTTGGAAGTTTCCGCTGCAGGTTGGATATTTCGTAACCGCGTTCAGTTACATTGAAAACGGCTCCGGGAGTTTCTTCAGGTTCAGGAATGCCCGCACCATACGAAACGAATATTGTCGTATCAAGTAAAAGCGTGTCATCGTCCAGTATCTGGTAACAGTCGTGTACACGCCCTTTATTTACTGAATGGGTGTATGAAATTTCATACCCCTTCAGACTTTCTGCTTTAACACAGTACATTTTTTTCGGATTCAATCGTTCATGTACTGAAAGAACTTTTATGCATGGAATGAAAAAAACGAATGCAGCACATAAAAGAACCGCACTCACGCATAAAAGTATTGTCGTTCTTTTTTTCATGTTGTTTCTTTAATGCAGCAACCTCCCTTTCTGGAAAGCTGCTGCATCAAGAAGATTTAGTTCATCAGACCTACTTCTTTGAAGTATTTGATAGCACCTTCGTGGAACGGAACAGAAACACCTGTGATAGCCTTAGCTGCAGAAACTTCCTTTCCCTTTGCATGTGCTGTTGCAAGCTCAGGCAGGTTCTCGAAGAGAGCCTTTGTCATCTGGTATACAGTGTCTGTATCGAGCTTTGAACTTACAGCGAGTGTACACATGATGGCGAGTGCCTGTGTGTCAGTGTCTGTGCCTTCGTATGTGCCGCCTGGAATTGTTGTCTTTGTGTAGTAGCCGTACTTTGAGCAGATTTTTGCAGCTGCATCATCGTCTACTGGAATAAGGATAAGGCCTGCTGTGTAAGCCAGTTCCTGAAGAGCTGAGTTAGGAACACCAGCTGTTACGAAACAACCGTCGAGTGTACCGTTCTGAATAGCTTCTGCTGATTCCTTGAATGAAAGGTTGCTCTTCTTGATATCGTCGAATGTAAGGCCATAACCTTCGAGAATCTGCTTTGCATTGAACTCTACACCGGATCCTGCATCACCGACAGAAATGCGCTTTCCTCTGAAGTCAGCAATTGACTTGATGCCGCTTGCCTTTGAAACTGCAATCTGTACAACTTCTGGATAGAGAGTACCGATTGTTGCCAGGTTTGAAAGCTTCTCACCTTCGAACAGGTCAGTTCCATTGTATGCATAATCCATAACGTCGTTCTGAACGAGAGCGAACTCTGCATCACCCTTGTTGATGAGACGGAGGTTTTCTGCTGAAGCACCTGTTGACTGAGCAGTTACGTTCATGCCTTCAATCTTTGTGTTCCAGATATTTGCGATTGCACCACCGAAAGGATAGTAAGTACCACTTGTACCACCAGTTGCAAGAATGTAGTTCTTAGGACCTGCTGCAGTACAGCCGGTTAATACCATTGCTACAGCAATAATGACCAGAGCTGCTGAAAATACCTTTTTCATTTTTTACTCCTTAATGAAATGATAAATAATCATTATATTTTACTATGGAAATGAGGATATGTACAACTGAATTTTGAGTTTTTTGAGTAATGAAAAAGTGTAATCAGTCTATGAAATTATCAAGGGCTTCAAGCATTTCGAGACCGTGAAAATCACCCTGATCTGCAGCCATTTTATAAAGACGCCTTGCTTCATCCTTATTGACCTGAACGCCCCTTCCCTGTTCATACATAAGTCCGAGCATTGCCTGAGCATGTGCACAATTCTGCTCAGCTGAACGTGTAAGCCATGCAATTGCTTCGCTTTCGTCCTGATTTACGCCTTCACCCATGTCATACATGCTTCCAATTTTGAATTGAGCGTCTGCATCACCTGAATTTGCGGCAAGTAGATACCATTTGAAAGCTTCTACCTTATCCATTGAAACTTCTTCGCCATAATAGTACATCTGGCCAAGATTATACTGTGCATCAGTAGAACCTGCCTTTGCGGCTTTTATATACCATTTCAGGGCTTCGGCCTTATCCTGCCCTTTGAATTCATCATCATTATAAGTGTATGCAAGATTATTCATGCCAAGAATGGAACCGAGTTCGGCAGACTTTTGATACAATTCAAAGGCCTTTTCCATATCCTTTTCGCATCCATTCCCATGATACAGATGCCATCCATACCGTGCCAGACCATCAGCATATCCCTGTTCAGCTGATTTCCGGGCCCATTCTATTGAAATGTCGTATTGTTCTTTATCCTGATATTTTCCGCTTAAATAAAACTGGATTTTCGGATCATGGCTGATCTTTTCTTCTTCCAGCAATTCATTAAGCGAATTAATCTTATGTTGAGTATTTTCGAGTAACATTTTTC
>JAZUFS010000081.1:0-2212 GCA_045640805.1 Treponemataceae bacterium | reverse complement strand
CTGACGTACCTGAAGACAAAGAAGCCGCAGGATTCATTCACCGAGCAGATTGACAGTGCGGTCAACTACAACAGGCATAACGCCACCTGGAGAAAAGAATACATGACCGTAGCACAAGAGATAGAGTTTGAAAAAGAAGTTGAACGCCGGATTGCCCATGAGGAAGGACTTGCCGAAGGACGAGCTGAAGGTCATACGGCTGGACTAGCTGAAGGTCGTGAAGATCAGGCGTGTGAAGACGCCGTACTGCTCATCACTAAGTACAAAGTTTCTCCTGAAACTGCCGCTGAAGATTTGAAGCTTTCTGAAACTGCACGAAAAAAACTGTTCGAGCAGTACAAAACATCTCTCTGAGACGGATACACTGCATGGCTGCATACAGAGCCTCGCCGTGTCCGCCCTACCGGTCAGCCAGCCGCGCTGCGGCGCTTTGGTATCTCACTCGCCCGCAGGCGGGCTCGGGGCCGATGCGCGTCTGTCTGGCCGTACGGGCTGCCCCTGCGCGGCTCCGCTCACAGGTTGTACTGCATGTTCAGGGATGCCGGCGCGGTGTTCTTCCGCGGAAAAAAAAGACCGCCCAAACTGGACGGCCTTGTGCGCGTTTCTGCCGGAAGGTTGCCGGCAGAAGAGATGCGGGATTACTGTGCTGGCAGTGCTGGTAGTTCTGACACTGGAACGGTAAGGGCTGGAACGATACAAAAATAGGATTTATCTGCATCATATCCTTCATCAACAATACCACCTGCATCAGCAACTGCATGTTCTCCCGGAAACACCGAACCTGATGATCTTAACCAATAATAGTCATGTGCTAAATAATTAGCTAATACATAATCAGTATGAAGACGCTTACGCGCATCATTACTAGAGATCAATGTTGTTGCTTCTGTTTTATTCAACAGAAAAACTTTATCTTTAATGTTATTACTGTCAGTAATTGTTGTTTCATTGATGAGCAATTGTGCAGCATCAGTAAATACAGTCTGTAAAAAACCTTTGCCTAACCACTTTGAATTGTTTTCAGTATCAGCGGCTCCGTATGTTATTCCATTCAGATATGCTCGTAACTGACTATACCTATACTTATTTGCATTTGAATTTTCCTTATTCTCATAAAACGGTATACCTGCATTTAAAATGTTTTCAGCAAATAAAAGAGCAGCTGTTTCTTCACCCCCATTACCATCTATATCATAATCGGTTTTAAGAACACACCATACAATTGGTTCAATTTTGAAGTATCTGTAGGATTTTACACTTTTTTGTTTAGCAATTGATTCATCACTATATTTAGAGTTAGAGTTATAAGCATTTTCCTGTACTTTTACATAGTAACAACCGTCCTCTCCAACATAGTATCCGTTATCTTCTGCATGTGGGTTGATATAAAATCCTTCTGGTGCAACTGACTGCGGGAAATCTCCGAAGATTACATATCTTCCTTCTTCCCCAGCTCTTTCCATACTGCCGCTGTAATTTGCCGGAGCTGGCTTTATAGTCTCAGTAAACTGATATGTTGCTGTGTATAGTCCGTTTGCAGTAATTCTTTCCGGATCAACATATCCGCAGACTTTACATGTCCGTCCTCTGGTTCCTTCTTCTTCATCATAATCATATTCCCATTCATGTCCTTGTGCAGAAATTACTTCAGTCTTTGTTGCATTGCAGACTGTACATGTATATGTCTTGACACCTTCTGCCGTACAGGTTGGCTGAGTTGTCACAACACCTGCATCCCAGGTATGCGCTGCAAACTGGTCTTTTTCAGAACACTTAGAACTTGTACACTCATGCCAGTGATTGTTTTCATCGTGTTTCCATTCATCAGCCCATGTATGGGTGTGGTTCAGCAAAGGAATTGTTTCGGTTTTTTCATAATTGCAGATTGAACATACCTGCTTTTTCTGTCCTTCATTGTCCTCTGTTGCAGGTGTTACTGTAATCCAGTCGCCAAAGGTGTGTTCTGCCTTGTCGCGTATTTCATCTGTATCGCCGCATGTTGCTGCATGCCAGTGATATGCCGCATCCGTTGTCCACTCTGTCGCAAACTCATGTACGTGGTATGTCTTTACTTCCATTTCAACAACGGCAGTCGCTGTCTCACCCGGAATTACCTCAATATCTTCATCACTGCCTTCTGCAACAAGGATGTTGCTTTCATTGTAGGCCTTTACCGTAATCGTATACTTACCAGATGGAAGTCCTTCAAACG
>JAZUFS010000080.1:0-2547 GCA_045640805.1 Treponemataceae bacterium | reverse complement strand
TGCTTTTTGTGCTGAATGATTCAGACCACTCTGCGAGAAAAGGATTACTCCTTGACACCGCCTGCGGCAACGCCGCCGATGATGAATCTCGACAGGATAACGTAGATAACTACAACCGGCACGATAGATAGCGCAATTGCGGCGAAGTTTGCACCGAAATTCGGGTTTCTGTCGATTGCGGTAACGCCCTGGACCATCATCGGGATGGTGGTCTGGTTCGGACGGTTGGATACCAGTACGAGGGACTGGTTGTAGTAATCGTTCCACTTTGCGATGAAAGCGAAGATCGCCTGAACGGCAAATGCAGGCTTCATCATCGGAATGGAAATGGTCAGGAAGGTGCGGAACTCACCGGAGCCGTCAATACGGGCAGCCTCGATGATATCCAGCGGGAAGGATGACAACATATACTGTCGCATGAAGAACACGATCGCAGGTGCTGCAATCGAAGGTATGATCAGCGGAATATAGTTGTTCAGGAGTTTCCAGTTTACGAGCATTTTCATGAAACCTACGGCAGTAACCTGCGAAGGCACCATCATGACTGCAAGGATAAACGTGAACATCGGACCCTTCAGTTTGAAATCATATACAACAAGACCATATGCGGTCAGACCCGAGAAGAACACGGTCAGAGCACAGCAGGAACCTGCAATAATCAAGCTGTTGCGCATACCGACCAGCGGATGGAAAAACGTGGTATACAGTGTGTTTGTCTGCAACTCTTTAATGTTCTTGAACAGGAAATTGCTGGGGAGGAGCGAAATGCCCTTGATGATATCGTTGTGGTCACGGGTCGCGTTGACAACCAGAATCCACAGCGGAACGAGGCAGATCAGCGTGAGGAGGATCAGCGCCAAGTAAATGAGCGCAGACTTGAAGAAGATCTTTCTTCTGAAACTGGCAGTGCTGTCGCCAGCATACGATACTTTACTCATAAGCCGAATCCACCTCCCATTGCTGCTCTTTTCTTCGCATCTTTTGCAGCCTGTTTTCTCTTTTTCTTGATCTCAATGGCATCCTTGTCACGCTGTACGTAGAATACGAGCGCACCGAGGATACTGGTGATGACAAAGAGAATAACAGAAGCAGCTGCGGAATAGCCGTAACTCGGGTTCATATAGTCTTTGTGGAATTTCTCGAAAATAAAGACAGCGACCGTCTTGATGTAATCGTTGATCTGAGAACCGGTATGGAGCATATACGGGATATCGAACATCTGCAAACCACCGATCATGGAGGTGAGCAGCGTATAGACCATAATGGATTTCAGCAGCGGGAAGGTGATCTTCCAGAACGTCTGACGGGAATTTGCGCCGTCAATTTCAGCCGCTTCAAACAGCGACTCATTGATACCCTGAATGCCCGACATCAGCATGATCATGGTGTTACCGAACCACATCCATACCTGAATGAACATTACAAGGATACGGGATGACCATTCGCGCGAAACGAATTGGTAAGCCTCATCGCGGAAACCGTTATTGATCAGGAACAGGTTCGCAACAGAGAACTGGGAATCGCCGAACAGGGACAGGAACAGACCTGCAACGGATGCAGCCGTAATAACGTTCGGCAAATACATGACAACTTTGAAGAAGCCTTTGCCCGGCATCTTGACGCGGAGGTCCGTAAACCAGACCGCAAGCAGCAGGGAGAGGCAAATCTGAGGAATGAAGTTACCGACCCAGACCAGAACTGTATTCTTACAGCAATTGATGAAATCCGTATGAATACCCTTTGCCTTAAAGCTGGCGCCACCAAACAGGATCGTCTTGAAGTTTTCAAGGCCGACAAAGTCGTTGATGGTTGTAGGGGTAGAAATCTTTTCAGGTACACCATTGCCATGGAAAGCAAGGATGAAAGTCTGGAGCAAGGGCCAAAGCATAAAGATGAAGTAAACGATAAAGAACGGCGCAGTAAAGAAATAGCCGTATCTCGCATAGCTGACAGATTTGATCCGTCTTTGTGCACTCGTAGCCATTCAGCACACCCTTTCAAAACAAAATTAGAAAGATTGACAGACATAGTAAAATATACGCCTATAGGGCATAAGCCCTATAGGCACATATTCCGTTTGCTTATCAGGCATTATTCAATTGATTCTATGTGGCAATGTCTGAATATCTGCAATCTCACTTTGAGTAAAAATTACTCAACATCAAGGCCTTCGATCTCAGCAGACTTGGTCTTGAATTCCTCGATAACAGCGTCAACGTCCTTCAGGTCGCCCTTGCAGTACTTGTTAACAGCGGTATTGAAGTTGTTCTTGATCTGAGAATCGAAGCGGGTGATCTTGCCATCGAGGTCGATCTTGTCAGCAGCATCAAGCAGAACTGCGAACTGATCCTCGCCGTTCAGCAGCGGGTTCTTGTTGGACTTAGCTTCAACAATCTTCTTCATAACGGTAGGATTGTTCACGAACTCAGACTTCTTCAGAGCGTAGGTCTCCATGGAAGTCTCATCAACGGTGAAGAACTTGATGAAGTCGTGAGCCAGAGTGCCGTTGTCGCACTTCGGGCTGACTGCCAGCCAAGAACCGCCCCA
>JAZUFS010000079.1:0-9545 GCA_045640805.1 Treponemataceae bacterium | reverse complement strand
CATTCTGCCATATTTTGGCGTACCGTTCCAGAGCGGCAGCAACAACGTGCTTTCTGCCATGAACAGAACCGGCAGCCGCAAAAGCTATGCGGCTCTTGCACAGAAGGTAAGGGAAGCGGGCGCTGTTTTACGCACCACATTCCTTTGCGGCTTTCCCGGGGAAACTGACGCGGATGCTGCTGAAACTGAAGAGTTCCTGAAGCAAGTGAAGCCCGACTGGTCAGGCTGCTTTCCGTACAGCCGTGGAGAAGACACGCCTGCGTACAGCATGAAAAAGCAGGTAAGCCATAAAAAGGCCGCTTTGCGCGCCAGTCGCCTTGAAGAACTGCAGACTGCAATTACGCAAGAGCGCCTCGCAGCTCATGTCGGAAAAGAATACGAAGTACTCATTGAAGAAATAATAGACGATCCTGAAAATGACGCGGGTATTGCGCTCGGCCGTTCATGGTTCCAGGCTCCTGAAGTTGATGGCGCGACAATAGTCCGCTACGAGCTTGATTCAGAAGCGCAGAAAGCTGCCGTTCAGCCGGGTAAGGTCGTAAAAGTAAAGGTTCTTGGTGTTTCAGGCGTAGATATCGATACGCTTTTCCTGGGAGCCTGTCATGACGAGTGAGCAATATTTAAGTGTCCTTAATCCCGAGCAGAAGGCTGCCGTCATGCACGAGGGATCTCCGCTGCTCATTCTTGCGGGAGCAGGTTCCGGCAAGACACGCGTAATCACGACGAAAATTGCATGGCTTATTGCCGAAAAAGATATCCGGCCGCAGTCCATACTCGCAGTAACTTTCACGAAAAAGGCAGCCCGCGAAATGCTCGACAGGGCAATTCAGCTTGAGCCGCGCGCAGAAAAAGCACAGATACGTACATTCCACTCGTTCGGAGCATGGTTCCTGCGCGTGTATGCCGAGCAGGCGGGCCTTGACGCGAACTTTACTGTCTATGATGACGATGACATGGTGACGCTGCTGACAAAAGCAGTGCCTGACCTGCCGAAAAAGAACGCGGCACATGTTGCACACTGCATTTCCCTTGCAAAAGATTACTGCTACGGTCCGGATAATCCGCACCTGACGGATATTGATTCTTCGCCGGAGTTTCCGGAGTATTACGAGGCGTATCAGAAGCGGCTTCGTGAGACGGGAAATGTGGACTTCGGCGACCTTATCATGCTGCCTGTGCTGCTTCTTCAGCAGAATGAGAGGATCCGCACACAGATGCAGTATCGTTTCCGCGTTATTCTGGTAGATGAGTATCAGGACAGCAATGTGGCTCAGTTTCAGTTGCTGTCTGCACTTGCAGAACCTGACACGTACGTATGTGTCGTAGGTGATGATGATCAGTCAATCTACAAGTTCCGCGGTGCCGAAGTACAGAATATTCTGACATTTCAGGATCAGTTTCCGGGAACAACTCTTATCCGGCTGGAACGCAACTACCGGTCAGTATCGCCGATTCTGCACGCCGCGGACAGTGTCGTCAGTCACAACAGCGACCGTCTGGGAAAAACGCTCATTGCAGAACGTGGAGATGGCAAAAAGCCCGTACTGGCGTTTATTCCCACGCAGGATGATGAAGCGCGGTTTGCTGTCGAGCTGATTAAGGCTGCACATAAAAAAGGATGTCCGTATTCTGACTGGGCCATTCTGTACAGGACGAACGCGCAGTCGCACTCGTTTGAAACTGAGTTCCTGCACAGGAAACTGCCGTACACGGTCGTCGGGTCACTGAAATTCTGGGAGCGCGAAGAAATAAAGGATGCGCTCTGTTTTCTTGCGTTTATAGCAAATCCGCGTGATGAAATTGCTTTCAGAAGGATTGTGAATAAACCTGCACGGGGAATTGGTCCCGCTTCACAGGAGAAAATCATTGCTTCCCAGGCAGAAGCATCATCAGATTCCCTGCTTCCGTCAAAAGGCATTCTGGATGCCTGCCGGGTTGCATTGCCGTCCATGTCAGCAAAGGCGAAGAAGAGTCTTGCCGACTTTATTGACCTTATTGAAAAGTTCCAGACTGAGCTTGGCATGTACGATTCGCTCCCTTCCACCAGCGACCATACTGCTGATGAAGCATTCGGTCCTATGGCAGATTTTGCCGTGGCAGCTTCCGGCGGTGAACAGACTGCGGAAAAGAAAGGCCCGTCGCTCGCAGATGTCCTTGAACGCATTATTAATGAAAGCGGATTGCTTGATTACCATACTGCCCAGGATGAAATTGCGGGTACACAACGAGCCTCAAACCTGCAGGAACTGTGCAACAGCGGCATTCCGTACGCACCGGACAGAAGCGGTCTGCTGGAATATCTTGACCATATTGAGCTTGACCGCACGCTTGAAAACGAAACTGAGGAAGAGGAAGATTCCGTCACGCTCATTACGCTTCACAACACAAAGGGCCTTGAGTTTCCTCGTGTCATAATTACGGGTCTTGAGGAAGGCATTTTCCCGCGGGCAGAGAAAACGGCGGAAGAGCTTGAAGAGGAGAGGCGCCTCTTTTACGTAGGCATAACCCGCGCAAAAGATGAATTGTACATCACGAGCTGCGGTGTCCGGCGTATGTACGGCCGCACAGAGTACATGGCGATAAGTCCTTTCCTGAAGGAGCTTGATTCCCAGCAGCTTGATGTGCTTGGAAACGTTCCCGCGTCGTACAAGCGTGCCATGCGGCAGCAGATGCCCGAAGAAAAGCCTGAGGAATTTGAGTACGCTTCAGAAGAGGATATGGAACTTCTGGAACGATGGCGGAAGGGTAGGACCGTCTTTCATGACGACTATGGATATGGCCAGATTATCTCGGCAAAAGTTAACGAAGACGGCGAATTTATCATTGAAGTGCAGTTTCAGACGGGTGAAAAGAAGAAATTCCTGCCAAAATACCAGGCAAACAGACTGATGATTGCAGAAATTTAGGAATTTTGCCGATAAAGAGAACGGAGTTCTCTCTTTTTTTTGAGAACACGTTTTTATGCTGAAAAAAGTAACGGCCTGTCTGGCAGCTCTTTTATTATTAACTCTGTCTCTTTATGCACAGCTTTCTGAAGAAGCTGATGTCATCTCATCAGGTGAGGTTGCATCGTTTGAAGAAGCTCTGCCAGATAATCTGCAGACTCAGCATATCCAGTGGAAAAGCATAAATCGCGCACACGGCTACGTAATTGAACTTCAGATGCAGCAGAATGGCAAGTGGACTGATGCCGGCACCTGGGAAACAGAAGTCGCGGAATTTGATTTCAGACTTGAGCCGGGTTCATACAGATTCAGGTTGAGCGCAAAGAATGCAATCGGCAAGAAGGGTAATCCGTCAGACTGGGCCGAGTTTGACATTTTCGAATCTACACAGCCGTTCCTTCACAGAAACACATTCCCTGAAAGCAGCCGCTACAACACACCTGTCCTTGCCCGCTCTACGATTAACGAATTTGGCAAGGAAATAATCACCGTCCATGCATTGAACTGTTATACAGATGATACTGTCTTCACCCTTGTTCCATCCAGGGAAACATCAGGTGCTTTCCGCGCCCTTGAGGAACAGAAGGAAGTTGTACTGCCTGTTACGGGCAGTGAACCTGACAGGCATATTGTCCATCTGTCAGTTGACTGGAGCCAGATTGTTCCCGGATACTACAGCCTCGTCGTAAAAAACGGTACGAATGAGACTGACTCCCTGGAAGTTCTTGTTCTGGCAAACCGTGTCCCTCAGTTCACGCTTTCCGGAACAGAATACGATTCTGTACTCGATGCCCAGTGCCTTGATCTGACACGTGAAAATGGCCTTTTGTCTTTTGATACATCGGGAATTCAGTATGATACTGAGTTTACGCTGAACCCAGTGACAGATGATGCAAATCCATATCCGTTTGAGTCAGGACTTGGACGCCAGACCGTGAACCTGAATGGCGTCACCTATGACGACGGGCAGATGACCGTACAGACAGATATGTCACGCGTAAAACCGGGTTGGTATGAAATGACTGCCGTGACACCGGATGTTGGCGAGTCGAGTACACGCATCCTTATTCAGCCGGATGGCATCAGTTCATCACTGCCTGAAATTACGGGTGTTTCAAGTAAAGTGAATCAGGAAACACAGACTGTGAGCCTGACAGTCCAGACAGACAGTGCCTTCTTTGATGAAACAAAATCAGACAGTTTCAGGATGTACTGCATATCCGAGAAAAATGAATTTGGCGAGAATAAACGCATTCTGTTGCGTATGTCATCAGCTGCCAAGAATGGAAAATCTGCGGTTTTCGAAGGTGCTGCATCATCCCTTACCCCTGGCTTCTATGCTTTAATGCTTGAAACTGCAGAAAGTTCACGACTAGCTTTTGTTGAGATAAATAATAAATTCAGTACTGCCATTGCAAATCTTTCAGATAAAGAAATCAGTGAGTGGTTCCTCAAGCCGCCTACGGAAGAAATGCTTGCAGCCCGGGCTGCTGCTCTTGCTGAAGCAGAGGCGGCTGGAATAAAACTGCCTGAAGATTTGCCTGCGTTCAATACTAATCCATATAACAAGTGGTACTGGACGACGTATGGTAATTTCCCTGCAAACGTTACCTACGATTCGGGTACCATCAGTCTGAGCGTGAAGAATCTTGTCGGCGGTCAGAAATATGCCTCGCAGTTTACTATGATCGACAGTGAGACTGTTGCCATGCTCAGAGAGTCTGAAGGAATCAGTTTCCAGAGTATGGTCATTTCCCGCAATAACGGTTTTACGAAATGGCTTGTTTCTGTGAAGACAGAAAATGGCGATGTGTCCATTCCATTTAAGGCACGCCTGAAGGAACTGACACAGACGGTCATCAAGTGGGAAGACTATGGAATTAATCCGGAATCTATAACAGGACTTCAGTTCACCGCAGATGCACGGAATCCGCAGGATCCTAACTGGACCAACAAAATTGAACTGTTTGAGGCAAAGACATATTCATCAGCAGAGCCGGTCAAGCAGTTGTCCATTAAAAAGCCGCTTTTGTTCACGAAAGTCGGTGCCTATGCAGGTGTTTTCCTGAGCGATAATTCTGACCTTCTGCGTACAACAGCAGGTCTTGAGGATGTGTATGATGACCGGCTTGGCCCTGCCGGTTTCCCGTCAAGTGTATTCCTGAGTGTATATGATTGTGACTGGCTTACCCTGAATGCAGTGTACCGCCCGAAAGGAATGGGCTCGAGCATGATGGTTGGCAGCGAGCTTGCACTTTCAATACCTAACGACTGGTTCCGACCGTATGTCGGGTATGGCTTGTCTTTCTGGAATGAGACCAACTGGGAAGAAGCATTCTTCGGACTGGTGCTCCTGAAATACATTGATGTCAGGTATTCACTTTTCAAGAAGAATGTACTGGTACCGCCGTCTGCAACATTCCAGACAGATAATCCTAAGGGACAGGCTGTAGGATGGTATGCGGACTGGCTGCAGATTGGCCTTAATGTGCCGCTCAGAAAGAAAACCGTGCAGTATCTTGATCAGACAACAGTTGCAAAGAAGCATCATTTCTTTACGGATATAACTCTTGGACTGGATGTTGCAGAGACTACCTATACAGAAATATCTCAGTACTTCTCATATATTCCTGACATAAACTTTGGTGTCAGGGCACTTGATTTCAAGTATATCGCGCTGGACGTATCTGCAGCTGTAAGGGAAATTCCGGCTTCTGAGCCGTTGAACTTCGGCGCCATTGATGCGCGCGCGGATATTGACCTTATCCTGCCGTTCAAGCTTTTCAAGCAGGATTTTGCAATCGATTATGCGCTTGGCTGCGGTTACTGGTACGGAAACTATCAGGAAGATAATCATATCTACCTGTCAGAAACTGCAGGTTTCAAACTCGGTAAACATGTAAAGCTTAAGGCAACATTCCAGATTTTTGATGAAAACTGGGATGATGCACTTTCCCTTATGGAAGATGCACCGTTGCTGTCACCGTTCCTGTGTGCGCTTGTCAGCAATTACTGGTCTATTGGTATTAATCTGTCAATCCCGTTGTGGAATAAATAGAAAGGAGAACTAAATGGAAAACAAAAGACAGCAAAAAGTAAAGTTCCCAATCAGAGTTAAACTTGGAATAATCTTCTCTGGACTTATCGTCGTCGTTCTGTGTGTTACAACCTGGATGGTATCTACTCTTGTCCGCAATGACGAACGAATCAAGGCAGAAGAGACAAACCATACCATTAACGGACGTACTGCTGTCGTCGTCCAGACTAAATTTGAAGCTGTCGAAAATGCCGCAAAAAGTTATCTTGATGTTCTGACCCTTTCTTCACGTAAAAGCTGGGTAAGCCTGTTTGATGCCTTCTGCTACGAAAATCCTGATACGGTGTTCATGTGGTCACCGGCTGCCGGAATGCAGGTAAGCACTTCATTCTCACAGAATCATGCAGATGCCGAAGCCCTTATTGGCGGCTGGCTTTCTGAAAACCGGAACGAGGCAATGTTTGACGTTCTTTCTATCCAGACTGAGCAGATTTACAACGTTTCCCACCTGTTCAACGCTCCGATCCTTTGTGTTGCATTCCCTTATGGCACTACGACTGATGAAGTCTGCCTCATCGGATTTTCTGCAGAAGACCTTGTTGAAACAATGACGACGGGTTCTTACAACACATCATTCCTGCTTAATGAAGATGGCGATGTGCTCATCCATTCTGATATTGATAAGGCTGTTTCCGGTGAGAATCTGGCGCACCTTGAAGTAGTAAATGCCGCCCTGACCGGTGATACGCAGAACGTTCAGCTGCTTGGCGAGGATGAAAACGGCGAGATGTGCTTCTATGCCTTTTATAAGCTTGCTACATGCGGAGCTTATGCAGTTACGAAAGAATCTGAAGCCCTCGTTTTCGAGACAATCAACAGAACGACGTACCGCATCATCCTTATTTCAATTGCTGCCTGGTTTCTGTCAATCATCCTCATCCGCTACTTCAGTAAGTCCATTACGCGGCCGGTTGATACGCTTGTAGAAGCATCTCATGACATACAGGAAGGTCAGTTCATTCTTGATATTGAACCTGAGTCACGCGACGAGCTTGGTCTTCTGACGGAAAGCTTCGTACAGATGGGTAAGGGACTGGCAGAACGTGAACGGTTGAAGACAACATTCAGTAAGTTCACGAACAAGACGATTGCGGAACGCGCCATGAACGGTGAACTCAATCTTGGTGGTGAGAACCGAAAGGCAACAATCTTCTTCTCGGATATCCGTTCATTCACGGCAATTTCAGAAAAGCTCATGCCACAGGAAGTCGTTGAGTTCCTGAACGATTACATGACACGCATGGTTGAATGCATCAACAAGACAGGCGGTGTCGTTGACAAGTATATTGGAGACGCAATCATGGGCGTCTGGGGTGCACCTGAGTCTGCGGGAAGTCCTGCAGGCGACGCTCTCTGCTGTGTAACTTCTGCTCTTATGATGCGAACGGCACTTATCCGCTTCAATCAGGGACGCGGAGGTGAGAAGAAGCCGATCCTGCGCATTGGTTGCGGTATCAATACCGGTGATGTCGTTGCAGGTCAGATTGGTTCAAGTGAACGTATGGAATATACGGTTATCGGTGATGCAGTAAACCTTGCAAGCCGTACCGAAGCGCTCAACAAGCCGTTCCATACGGATATCCTCATTACGGAAAATACATACAGGCTCATCAGGAAATATGTCATTGTAGAAGAAATGCCTTCTGTCAGTGTCAAGGGAAAGAGTGAGCCAATCAAGATATTTGCTGTTGTAAACAGAGTTGGTGCTCCGGGACCAAAAACTCTCAGAGAAGTTCGTGCGCTGCTGAAGGTGGATGAACCAGATTTACGTGGTGTAAATACCGATGAAGAAGAGAAGAAGTACAAGATTAATTAACGCAGGTGATATCCTGCTTACAGTTATTTGTCTCATCGGCATGGCAGTGGCCATATATCTGTTCTGGGATGACCTTAATGTCACTTTGTCCAAGCAGGATGAAGCCCCAATTGCCGTTGTTTACTTCAAGCAGAATACCGTTCAGCGCCGTCTTGTTGACAGAAACCTGTGGGAACGCATTCAGGTGTCAGCGCCTGTGTATGAGGGTGACCGTATCCGTACTTCAGCAATGTCCGAAGCAATTACTGTTTTCGCTGATGGTACTGAAATTGAAATACATGAGAATACGCTCATTCAGGTATATACACAGAAAGAACGTGCGGCGGTTGATTTCGTGTCTGGTGCAATCACTGCCACCGCTGCAGGTTTTGAGGGCGAAGAATCTGCCGCGGCACCTCTGCTCATCAAGACGGGCGACAAGGTCGTCGAACTTGATTCTGGTTCTTCAGTGTCTGTTGCGGCTCCTGTAGTATCTTCCGCGGCTAAGGCTGCAGAAACTGGCGGCAAAGCGGAAACGACAGCAAAATCTGAAAAAGTCGCCGTTACCGTCACGAAAGGTACTGCTGCTGTACGTGATGCCAAGAAGGAAGATACGTATAAGCAGCAGACATCAGCATCATCTGTTACAAAAGTGGCCCAATCATCAATTACAGACTTCGGAGAAACTGCGCGTCAGGTATTCACTGCAGTTACAGCAACTCCTGACTCTTCTTCCGTGGAACTTACTGCCGAAAAGAAAGTCATTCAGACTGGCGAGGTTTCGTTTGTTGAAACTGTCAAAGCAGAAGAAAAGCCTGTCGGTGAAGAAACTCCTGAAACTGCGGAAATGGCAGCAGAGGCAGATGGCGTGACAGCTGTTCCTGAAAGAACGGCAACGCTGTATCTGCCTGTAAGCAGTACATCAATCCGCCTTGAAGAGGGAAGGGTGCCGATCATTACTGCGCAGTGGGAAGCAAGCGAATCACTCATGTTTGAGTTCTCGCGCGATGCTTCGTTCGGAACCATTCTGTTTACGAGAGTGTACTCGGAAAATCAGACGCAGGCGTACATTCTGCTTGAAGATTATGCGGAAGAGGGAAATATTTTCTGGCGTGCCCGTTTTGCGGCTGATCCTGAGTCTTCGTTTGCAACCGGTGTCATCCTGCTGCAGGCTTCTCCTGATGAAACAACCCGGGAAATGATTGACCGCGTCCTTAATGATGAAACTGAAGTGCCTTTGAAGGATGAGCCTGATACCCAGGAAGAAGCCATTAAGGCAGAAGCCATACGTAAAGAGGAAGAAGAGCGTAAGGCTCGTGAAGAAGCTGCCCGTCTGGATGCAGAGCGCGCTGAACAGGAACGCCTCGCCGCAATTAAGGCTGAAGAAGAAAGAATCGCAGCAGAAAAGGCTGAGGCAGAACGTATCGCCGCAGAACAGGCAGCTGAAGAAGCCCGCCTGGCTGAGGAAGCACGTAAGGCAGAAGAAGAGCGCATTGCCGCGGAAAAAGCTGCCGAAGAAGCGCGCCTTGCTGAAGAAGCCCGCATCGCAGCGGAACGTGAAGCTGCGGAGAAAGCCATTGCCGAGCGCCGTCTTGCCGCGGCAAAAGCTGCCGAAGAAAAACGTCTCGCCGCAGAAAAAGCAGCTGCCGAGAAGGCCGCCGCAGAGAAAGCTGCTGCTGAAAAAGAAGCTGCCCGCGTTGCGGCAGAA
>JAZUFS010000078.1:0-16574 GCA_045640805.1 Treponemataceae bacterium | reverse complement strand
CCGCACAGCCGATTCCAGGCGAAACATCTGACACGATTGTAATTACAAAAAATGAAGATTTTGTCGCCGAATATTGGTGTAATGTTACCAATACAACAAAAAAAGGCTCAAACAGCCTTGAATCATGGGGTTTTACCGTTGTTTTTACTGCTTTTGAAGAACTCCCAAAAGAAATCAGTTCGGACATGACGCTTAACCCTGAATACACCTATTACGTACCCTCCACTACCGTTAAAAATGGTGCAACACTTACCATTCCTGCAGGAACAGTGCTGAAACTGAGTTCTTGGGGCCTTAAAATTGTTGATGACGCTAAAATCATCGCAGAAGGAACAGAAGACAACCCGATTATCTTTACATCTCGGAGAGATAAAGAAAACGGCGTTGAGGTAAAGGACAGGGAAGGTGAAAAGTTTAAACTGTTTGAAGGCGATCCTGAAGAAGGGGATTGTGGATACATAGAAATTTCCGGCGCAGCAGGCTCTTCTTTCAAATATTGCATTTTCCAATACGGTAAACAACTGTGCCTGAATAAAGATGCCACTGTTGAAAACTGTACGTTCCGCAACAACGGCGACCCACTCTGGTACGCTTTTCAGGGTGCACTAGCCATTTATGAGGGGATACATCCGGTTGTAAAACACAACACCTTCTATGACAATGCATGGCCAATTGCAATGGCTGCAGACATTACCATTGAAGAAGGTGGATCTCTTATCGTACCGGAAGACGAGTCTGCCAGCTGGTTCCTGACATCTGTATGTGATGAAGAACATGGCGGAAAAATAGTGGAAGCCTCAGAATTACATGGCTCGCATTGGTGGGGTGTTGAGGATAAGAACAATAATGCCGGATATAACAACGCCATCAACAACAATACAGAGCATGTCCTGTACTGTCGCTGATTTGACGTATTGCTGTGCAGCATCCAGACGCTGCCGGTAAACGCAAAATAAAGAAGCCCGCAACCGGTTATCGGAAGCGGGCTTTTCTTTTAGTGAGCGAGGTTTGCGATGAGCGTCGGAACTGCAATGAAGTTACCGATTGCACCACCGAGTGATGACAGGAAGAACACGAGCAGGACGCGCAGAATGCGGTTCTTGTAGAACGTCTTAAGAGAGCCTGCGTCATCGTTCAGGTGCTCCATGTCCTCAACTTTCGGTTTCTTAGCCCATGCCTGCACAATTCCCGTAAAAAGGCCGATGCCGATAATCGGGTTCAGTGTCGCGATTGGAGCGCCGACAAATCCGACAAGGATAGCGAGCGGATGTCCGGCAGCAAGCAGCGTTCCCAAAGCGGCAAGTGAGCCGTTCCAGAGCAGCCAGCGGACAAGCATGTCCAGTGAGTAGGACGCACCGCCCTTGAAGAAGCCTGCAATAATAAGCGCAACGATTGCAACCGGAAAGATGAGCCCCGCAATCTTTGCTCCCGGACCCGCTGGCGGTACTTCGGCAATGGATGACACGTCGGTTGTTTCTTCTGCGGCTGCAAGTGCCTGGATGTGCTTTTCTACACCCGGCAGATGTCCCGCGCCAAGAACGGCGACCGTCTTGGTTCCGCCAGCAGCCCAGATTGAGCGTGCAAGGTACATGTCGCGCTCGTCAATGAGCACTTCCTTTACGGTTGGCAGGTAATCCGCGAGTTCGGTCATCATGCTGTCCATCTCGCTGGAATCCTTCATCTTCTCTATTTCTTCAGGAGAAATCTCCTCCTTGTCAAATGCTGTCGAGAGCAGAGTTGCCAGAAGCTTGCACTTGCCCCAGAGCGAGTTCTTCGCCCAGGCACGACGTAACGTGACATTAATCGGCCGGTCGACCATCGCCGTACGGATATTCATTTCCTCGGCGACATTGATTGCGGCGCGCATTTCGTCACCGGGCTTTACTCCGGCGTTGTTTCCCATGCGGCGCTGGAATGAAGAAAGCACAAGGTTTGCAAGCATAAGGAAACCCTTGCCTTCTTTCAGGACCTTAACAATGTCGAGATTGCGCCAGTTCTCAGGATTTTTCAGGGATTCGAGGCGCTGGTCATCAAGTTCAATGGCGACGCAGTCCGGAGTTTCAGTCTTGATAACTTCCGTTACTTCTTCGATGCTGGCCGGTGAGACATGGGCAGTACCTACAAGAATGATTTCGCGGCCGTTACATGATATGCGTTTTTCTGTGCGTGTCATTTCTAATCCTTAAAAAAGTTTTTTACGGGCTCCACTGCGGCAATGCAGCATCAGTTCATCATCTGTTCAAGCGCCCAGTCATTGAGCCGGCTTTCTATGAACATTGGAGCTTCCATTTCGCTAACAGCAATATAATACTTTTGGGCGAGATTGTCTTTACCTTTCATCTGATAGTACTGTGCCAGATAGAACAGCATCTTGCCTCGCGTATTTGCGTTGCTCTCGTTCTGCACTTTCGTGGCGACCGTACCGTCGGCGACATTATCGTAGAAAAGGCGCATGACGGCGTACTCTGTCGACGTGTTTGCAAACTTCTTCAGTACCGTCTTATACACGTAATCTTTTGCAGCGCGGTTGTTTCCCTCGTGGTACATGCACAGCGCAATGAGCATCGGATACGAGGTATCACCCGGACTGGCAGTTGCTGCCTTCTGGAACCATTCGCGCGCCTCAGTCCATTCCTGGTCGTGCCATGCAAGGAAACCGAGTGACTCATAGATGTAGTAGTATTCCGGGCGCAGTTCTGCAACCATCAGATAATCTGCCTTTGCAAGTTCGTACTTGTCCTCACGGTCATACAGGCCGCCACGGTATACATACCCTAGGAAATATTCCGGCCGCAGATTGATGGCAGACGTAAATGCCTTCTCGGCGTCAGCGTACTTTTCAAGCTTGCCAAGATAATCACCGTAATCAAGCCAGTAGTCGAAATAGTCCGGCTCTGCCTCAACAGCCTTTTTTGCACAGTCAGCAGCTTCAAAGTTACGTTCCTGCTCAGAGTAGATTTTTGCAAGATATGCCCATGAGAATGCGTTATCCGGCTCAAGCACAAGCACCAGCTTGAAGGCATCTTCTGCATCCTGCAGGTTGCCCAGATAGTAAGAAGCCTTTCCGTATCCGGCGAGAGCCTCCATATTATACGGATCTGACCTGAATGCCTTGTCGTATTTATCGCGTGCAAGTTTCCAGCTCTTTTTGAGCATGTACTCGTTTCCAAGTTCAGTATTTGCATCAGAATTATCCGGGTCAGCAGCAAGAATCTGGTTCAGGATTTTCTTTTTCTCAGTTGCATTGCCTGTAGCTTTTGCTATCACCGACTGAAGAAGAAGCACATCCGTGTTGGCAGGATCTGTTTCAAGCAGCTCATCCGCTATTTCAGAGGCTTTCGCGTAGTTACCGTTTGAGACGAGCAGCGACGCCTGCAGATAATTCAGGTCGAAACTTGCCTCGCCCTCAGCAGGAATGTCATCAAAAAGGGCAAGCGCATCTTCAATGGTACCAGATGAAAGTGCATCCTGAAGGGATTTCACGAACTTTTCTTCGGTAAAGGCTGGCTCAGGCGGTACTACAGGCTCTTCCACAGGAACAGGTTCCTCAACAGGAGTCTCTGCAACAGGTTCTGTACTTACAGGATGCTCCGGAACGGGTTCGGCAGCAGGAACGACAGGAACGAATTCCTCTTCAACAACTTCTTCAGCTGCTTCTTCAGTAGTTCCGCAGGAAAACAGGGTCAGTACAAGAAGAACACTTATAATCAGGCTGATAAAATAATTTCTACTCAGTTTTTTCATACGATACATCCGGTATGTTTTCATCGGGATGTCGTGTCCGGCAGTTGATTTTCAAAGCTTCATCAGCTAAACTGTCTTAAAATGACAAGACATCCAATAAGAAAAATGTTCGGACTTACAGTCCTCTACATATTAATTATTTTCGGCATTTTTTTCATTCAGTTCAGAAAAGAATCAATTGTCACAAAGATAATTGGTCCTTTCCAGTTCATTATATCTGAGACACTAAATCAAAACAATAAGACCGTTTTAAGTAACAACTTCCAGCTGACGACTCAGGGATTCAGTTTCTCTGCCAACGAAACGTATCCTGTAATGATGCAGACCGAAGACGGTCAGGTTCCGCTTACCTTCAAATCATATACCGAGGACGGAAATTCCCTGTCACTCAACTTCGACAACGGCGTTACCCTGACATGGAGTTCACCTGACCCGCAGGATGTGCCGTACTCAATAACTGCAGAATTCCCGGAGAATGCCGTCAGCATTTCACTCCCCTACAAGATGGTCACGGCGTTCACCACATCAGACGTATCATCTGAAGACGAACGCAAGGTACTTCTTTCAACAAAGGATGAGGAGTACGAACTGTGCGCGGCAGATATTACAGAGACACAGCTGACCCTGACACCGGAACGCCCGCGGATGAGTTATGGCTACCCCGAGACGGTTCACGTCTTCACGTTTGAGGATATTCTCGGACTTGAACTTGCAAAGCGTTCAGTCTTCATCGATACAAAACAGCAGCTCCGTACCGCAGTCGCAACTGCATTCCCTAAAGCAGGATTCACATCATCTTCAGAGCAGGCCGTCGCCGCATGGATTGCAGAACAGGCTTACAAGGGCAATCTGACGCAGGCGCTGAATCAGATTCCTGACTCAATGAAGACATCAAAGGGACACACGTACTTTACAGCCCCGTACTTTGATACACTCGCCTCTGTTGCACCAAGTCTCAGGGCAACAATGACGGAACTTGAATCAGAAGTTACCGGCGCTGTAGTTTCAAATAATCCGGCAGTATATGAAATTCCAAATCTTACCATGTATCTTCTGACCCATGGCAAGTCTGCCTGCTACCCGATTCTTGACATGGCGCAGAATCTTGATTTTGAGACGATTACGCTCGGACAGGCTGGTGCCATCCTGCAGTTGTACTCATCCCTGACAAGTCAGAAAAACGATTATGCATCACGGCTTGAGCCCGTGCTCGATTCCTGCATTGCGCTTCTTGAAAAGCATGCCCAGCTGGAAGGCGATACGCTTATCCTTGTTCAGGATGAAGAACCGCTTGACCGTATTACGGCAGCAAAAATCGGCCTTGGACTTGCAGAAACAGGCGCGCTGAGGTCTGACAATACCGTACAGCAGGCGGGCTACATCATTCTGAACACGGCATTAAGTGAACTGTACACACTTTCAACGGAAGAGCTTGCCGAGCTGTATCCGCTGTTCGCATCTGAAAACAGGTACTATCCGCATGTTGAGCTGCTCGACTCGTCCGGCACTGAGCCAGTATGGGCATGGACCGTCGCACAGAACATGACGTACAAGACAAACTCAGACGGAAGCACGGAATTCACTGCGACATTCCCGCAGAACGGCATCCATTACATGATAGTCACCGGCATCAAGCCGTTCACTTCAATCCAGATTTACGGCATGTACTTCCGTACAGATCCGCGCTTTGAGACATACAACTCATCCGGATACGTATACAACGCAGACACGAATACACTGCTGCTGAAGTACCGCCAGCGCTCTGAGACTGAAGTCGTTTTACTTGAAAGATAATCAGCCGTACAGTTCTGCGTATGTTTCCATGAACTGATCGAGCTCTTCTTCCGTGTCAGATGCAAGGGACGCCGCAAAGAACAACGCAACTGCAGACTCTGTCGTCAGTCTTCCCATTGGAACAGCACCTTCTCGCCACATCCGCCTGCTCGTCGCATAATCTGCAAAGTTAAGGCAGCTTTCCTGCTGCGAGGTACAGTAGAAGCGGCAGTCTTTCTTCTTGCCGCGGACAAGCAGCTGCTTCAGGGAATAGTCACTTCCGCGCATGCTGCCGGTTCCCGTTTCATACAGTTCCATAAAGAAACGCGTAATACCTTCCTCAATAAGTGACGCGTACGTTTCTGACCTGAGTCCCGGATACACCCTGCACACAAGCATGCTGTCAGCTGCTTCGCGCAGAATCTGCTTAAGGACAAATGAGTCCAGGTCAGAGATGCCTGAGAACTGGAACGCAAGCGGACCGGAGCGGGTAAATACCGGTTTGTCGAGATTCCAGTTCGTAAAACCGTCGGGAGTCGGTTTCATGAACTTAAGGTTGAGCGGAGAAAGAAGTTTGCCGCCGAACGCCACATACACACCGCACTTCTTCTGGCAGGCAGTTTCTACCGCGAGCTTCAGATTGCCGGCAGCTTCATCTGACATGTCGGGTGTGGTGCTGGACGCAGTGAGTACGACAGGTACATCCGCGTCTGAGAACAGCCAGTACAGGAGCGCCGCCGTATAAGGCAGCGTGTCCGTGCCATGTGCGACGACAATTCCGTTCGCCGTTCCTGCCGCCATGCGCGCAGCAATTTCCGTGATGAGGGAAGCCCAGTCGCCGGGTTCAATCTCCTCGCTCAGCATGTGACCGAGCGGTACTACCTGGTATTTGATGCCGGCAGTCCTTTCCGCGAGCAGCGTCTCAAGTGTATGTTCGTCGGCCGGTGCTACAGATCCGTCTTCGCGGCGTTTTCCACAGATTGCACCGCCGAACGAGAGCACATAGACGACGCTGATATGAAGTTCCTTTTTCAGGAGTGTTTTCACGGCGAGAGGGTCCGCCATGCCACCCGTCTTCTTCATGATTATTCCCGTAAGGAATTCGAGCGGTGCCATTTCGCCGACTGACAGTTTTTCTGCCTCTGCCGGGTTCTCGCTGATAACCTGCCTGATGAGCGGCAGCAGTTCTTTTTCGCTTGTAATCTGACTCCAGCCACGTTTTTTCATGAGGACATCAGGCGCGGTGCCCGTCTCAATTACAGACTGAATCAACTGCTTGGCCATGCCTGAGTTGATGGCATTTTCTGTAAAGAGCTTTATGACGCCGGCAAACTTTTCGGGAGTCAGTTTCCCGTAGCCGGTGCCCACTCCGCTGCGTTTCAGTATTCGCGGCAGTTCAGATGAAATCCAGTGAGCCGCATCCATGGCGTCGGCTCCAGCGGCAACTGCTGCCTCGTAGAAGTCTGCCCGGCTCTTTTCGTCGCAGATAAGTTCACTTCTTGTACGTGCAAGTCCATATTGCTCACACAGCCTGTCGCGGCGAGTGCCGGGCAGTTCCACGGGAGCTGAGGCTCCGGCGTATTCGTGCGGGACAGGACTGCCGGGTGTAAATGATGCTGCTTCAGGCACAGGCTCAAAGCGGCTGTTTACCGTAAGCCGCGTTTTGTACGACTCAGTAATGCTCTGACGTTCGTTCCAGAGCCTGCTTTCAGAAGCGACGACACCGCCTGAAACAAGTATTTCTTCCTGGCGGGACAGTTCTGAATTAACCGCTTTCCGGACGAAATTGAATGAGTTCAGATTTCTGAGTTTCACGTAGTAATCAGGCATATCCGGATACTTGGCAAGCGCTACATGGGCATTACACCTGATAAGCGCATCTGCAGGCGTATCACCGCACAGTCCCAGATACTGCAGAAGCCGGCGAAGTTCGTCCAGGAACAGGAACGCCTCGTCACCAAGCTCAAAGTCATCGCTTGTGCGGATGCGGACGCTTGCCATGCCGGCGTGCGTGTAATCCATGCGGGTCTTGCCGTCAGAACGTGTCAGGCGGCCGGCATCTTCTTCTATGCGAAGTTCTTCTATGACGATTTTCTTCTGCCGGCGGTGAAACTCAATGGAAAGATTTCCGTTACCGGCAATGCATACGGAAAGACCTGACAGGTGATACCCGGCAGGCACGGAAAGAGTTCCCGTTATATGTTCAAAATGCGCATCCTCATTCCAGGTACACCCCAATGCACGAGAAAGTGAAGCAACCTGCTGCAGGACGACAGGATTTACCGCGTATGAAACAGGACTATCCGTAATGCTGAACACAGCAGGTGCCGTCGGCAGCAGAATCCGGACTTCAAGATAAACGTGTGACTGATACATTGGATTTCATCCTTATTTCATTACAAAATGGTAATTTCAAAATAAAATAACAATTTTAGATATACCACTTTTACGCTAAATATGATATACTGTATGTTGACACTACGTCAAATTACAAAAACGTCAATTAAGTTAAGGAGCGTGTGTGAACAAGCGCGATTTTCCAAAGATACATTTTTATGATCAGGATTTTGTGGACATCTATGATAAGACTTGGGCCTGGCTTCAGGAATTCTGGCTTGACCCGAAGACTCTTGAACAGACTCCCGACGGTCTTTTTCTGTTTCCCCAGAATGACACCCTGACACTTGACCAGTTTGAATCTATTTTTTCATCCTTTTTCCTCGTATATCCCAACAGGAATTATCCTGCAAATCAGAATCTCGATTATTTCTATGCACGTCAGGAAGCTGATGGCGCCATCCGCTGGCGGTATGATGCAAAAACTGATAAACCGATTTATTCCGATGACAATCCTCAGGGAATCGGTATGCCGCTTTTTGCCTGGGCAGAGTTCAACCTGTTCCATAAGTCAGCGAACAAGCGCCGCGTAAAAGAAGTCATGCCGGTACTCCAGAAGTACATGACCTGGCTTGATGAGAACTTCAAGCAGGAAAACGGCCTGTACTCTGTTCCGGTTGCAGCATCTACCATGTACAATGCTCCGCGTGAAGGCACATTCTACCCGGTAGATTTCAACAGTGCGCTTGCAATCAATGCCCTGTACATGTCTGCCCTGGGAGATATCCTTAACGACAAGGATCTGAGTTTCCAGTACAAGAGGATGTACTTCTCACTCAAGACACGCATCAATTCCCGCATGTGGAATCCTGATACGGGCTTCTACCATGACCTCGACAAGAACGAAGAGCAGCTGCCACAGAAGACTGCTGCCGGTTTCTGGCCGCTCATGGCAGAAATTCCAAACGAAGATAAAGCTGACATGCTCGTAAGTCACTTAAGCAATCCGGAAACATTCGGCACGGACCATCCGTTCCCGACACTTTCCGCTGATGACCCGCACTTTGATCCGGCAGGAAACGGTTTCTGCGGAAGTGTTTACCCGGCGTTCAACTTCATGATCATCAAGGGACTCGAGAAATATCAGCGCTACGATATGGCACGCGAATGTGCAATCCGTCACCTGTATTACCTGCTTGACGGCATGTTCCCGGGCGACAGCAAACAGAAGGGCGATTTGTGGGAAAGCTACCAGCCGACAAAAGAAGGCAAGTCAATCTCACAGGATGAGGCACACGAGCCAAAGAGCCATTACGTTCATACAGCCGGTCTTTCTACCATCGCACTCATGCTTGAGAACGTCATCGGCCTTTCAATCAGTCTGCCACGCAAGACAGTTGACTGGATCATTCCTAACCTTGAGGTCATGGGCATTGAAAACCTGTCCCTCAAACGTAATATGATCACCATTCTTTCGAATAAGAGTATCCGCGGATGGGAAATTCAGATGGAAAGTGAAAAGTTATACTATTTCACCATCAACATCCTCGGACAGAAGAAAAAGACACTGCCTATTCCATCAGGTAAGTGTTCGATGCTTATCGATAAGCTTTAGGAGCCGGAATGACAGCGCTTGAGGCAGTAGTTGAAATCGGGTCAACCGGCATCCGCCTCATGGCGTGCGAAATTACCGGTCCCGGTCAGTGGACAGTAATCGACAGATCAGAAGTCTCAGTTTCCCTCGGATGGGATGTATTCACTACCGGATTAGTGTCACGCAACACGCTGCTTGAGTGTCTGAAAGTCCTTGCACGCTTCAGGGAACAGCTTACCGGATGGGGTATAGACGCAAATCATGTACAGGTCATTGCGACAAGTGCCATGCGCGAAGCCAAAAACCGTGACAGTGTTCTTGACCGCATCTTCGTAAAGACGGGCTTTAAAGTTAAAGTCATTGACGGTATTGAAGAAAACCGCCTTATGTACATTGCCGTACTCGACTCGCTGCACAATGATCTGCCTGAGCTTAAGACTGAAAACTCCGTAATCATTGAAACCGGAGGTGGTTCCACTGAGCTCATGATGCTTGAACACGGCAAGATGGCCGCCGTTCACAGTCTGCGCATGGGAACGGTCATTGTCGAACAGAACATGAAGGCGTTCCTTGGTTCTGCGGATGATGTCCACCGCTATCTTTCAGAATACGTACACAATACGAGCGAAAACCTCAACACGGAAATAAGCCTGTCGCGCATCCGGCAGTTTGTGACAATCGGTCCTGAAGCCCGTACTGCGGCGCTCGCCATTGGCAAACAGGTCAGCCTGCACGCATGGACAATCGGAAAAGATGATTTCAACCAGTTTGTTGACGAGATACAGCAGTACTCTGTAGAAGAACGCATGGCGCGGTTCAACTGCTCGTACGCTGAGGCACGTGCCCTTGGAGTCGGTCTCCTGACGTACCAACTTTTCCTGAATCAGACGTCTGCAGCACAGGTAATTGTTTCAGACACATCAATCCGCGAGGGAGTCATCTTAAGCCGCATTTCCGCGCCGTCCGACACACTGCAGCAGGAGTTCATCTCGCAGATTGCTGCGTCTGCACGTAATCTCGGGAAACGCTATCACATTGACGAGGCTCACGCGGCATACGTTGAAAAAGTGGCACTGCGCCTGTTCGAAAACATGCGCGGGGAGCTGGGGCTTGACCAGCACAGCCGGCTGCTGCTTGAAATTGCTGCCATCCTGCATGACATCGGCAACTTCATCCGCGGCAGTGACCATCAGCTTCACAGCCAGTACATCATATCCAACTCGGACATTTTCGGCCTGAACAAAGAGGACATGAAGATTGTTTCCCTCGTTTCACGCTACCACCGCTCATCAACGCCAAAACAGACGGATGCCGACTTCTATTCCCTGCCACGTGACGAGCGTGTCACCGTCCTGAAACTTGCCGCCCTGCTCCGCATCGCCGACGCACTCGACAGAAGCCACACCCAGAAACTGACTGACTTTGACACAGAAATAAAAGAGGATAAGTTTATCCTGCACGTGCATGGAACGCATGACACAAATCTTGAAAAGGCGGCACTGAGCGAAAAGGGCGACCTGTTTGAGGCAGTCTCCGGCTACTCGCTGCTCATGGTGTGAGGCGTATCATGAAAAAGCAGAAGTTTTTCAACCGCGAACTTTCGTGGATAGAGTTCAATGCGCGTGTCCTTGATGAAGCTGCTGACAAAAGCGTGCCGCTGCTTGAGCGCCTGAAATTCCTGACAATCGTTACATCCAATTTTGATGAGTTCTTCATGATTCGTGTTGCGGGATTACGTCATACCGCAGAAAAAAATCCTGACTGGCGTGACAGCGCGGGACTTACTGCCAGACAGCAGCTTGAGCGCATTTCAGAACGTGTCCATGAACTGACGCACATCCAGAACCGCGTCCTTAACAAGGAAATTTTTCCCGCGCTCGAAAAGCACGGACTCAGTTACATTCCGGCAAAAAAGTTCACCCCGGAACAGCGCAAATATACAGAAGGCCTTTTCCATCAGGAAATTTTCCCGCTCTTAACGCCGCGCCGCACAGATGATAACGGGCAGTTCCCGAACATTACGAACCTGCGTCTTCATGCAGCGTTCCTTCTTCAGCCACTGATTCCCGAAAGCAATATGCCGGAGCTCCTGAAACCCATAAAAGAGCCGCTCGCCATCGTACAGATTCCGCACAGCATTCCGCGTGTCATCTGGCTCCCGACAACCGGCGACGACAAGGCCTTCACCCTCGTGGATGACATCATCAGTCTGTACGGAACACAGTTGTTCCCGGGCTACAATGTCCAGGAGAAAATGCTCTTCAAGGTAACATGTGACGCGGATTTTGCCGTCGACGAAGAAACTAAAAACGACTTCATTCAGGCGATGGAGGAAGTGCTTTCAAAGCGACAGTCTGCCCGGGCAGTACGCCTCGTGTGCAATGACGAAAGTCCGCGCATTCAGGCAATCCTCAGGGATAAGCTTGCACTTACGGATAATGACATCTATCCGACGAGCGGCATTGTCGACATTTCAACTCTGACAGACGTAGTAAACGCCGAAGGTTTCCAGAAACTCAAGAACCACCCGTGGAAGAATTGCCCGTCAGCTGCGTTCCCGGAAAAGCAGCCGCTGTGGGCAACACTCCGCCAGAAGGATGTCATGCTGCACGTACCGTATGAGTCATTCGATCCTGTGGTGAAGTTGCTCAACGACGCAGCTACTGACCCGGCAGTGCTCGCAATCAAGATGACGCTGTACCGGACAAGCGGTGACTCGCCGGTAGTACGTGCGCTTGAAAAGGCCGCCAAGCACGGAAAACAGGTCACGGCGTTCGTCGAACTGAAAGCGCGCTTTGATGAAAAACGGAACATTTCGTGGGCTGCTGAACTTGAACAGGCAGGCGCCATCGTCGTATATGGCATTCAGAACCTGAAGGTTCACGCAAAGATGCTGCTGATCGTACGCCGCGAACAGGACGGAATTCAGCGCTATGTCCATATGTCCACGGGAAATTATAACGACACGACAGCACGCCTTTACAGCGACATCTCGCTGTTTACGACAAACGTGCAGATAGCAAATGACGCGACGCTCTTCTTCAACATGATATCAGGCTACTCGGCAATACAGACCATGAAGAACCTGTACATGGCGCCAATCAACCTGAAGACACGCCTGCTGGCAATGATTGACAGGGAGATTCAGACGTCGACACCGGAAAGCCCGGGGCTCATAATTGCCAAGATGAACAGTCTTGCCCATGAGGAAATCATTGAGGCGCTGTATCGTGCCAGCTGCTCGAACGTGCGTGTCCTTCTGAACGTGCGCGGCATCTGCATGCTTGTTCCCGGCGTAAAGAAACAGAGCGAGAACATCACCGTCGTAAGTATTGTCGACCGGTATCTTGAGCACACGCGCATGTTCTACTTTCAGAATGCAGGCGCTGAAGAGCTGTACCTTTCAAGTGCCGACTGGATGCCGCGTAATCTTGACCGCCGCGTGGAACTCATGTTCCCGGTTGTACAGCAGGATATCTTCAATGCGCTCAAGGACGAGCTCTTCACTTACTTCCGCGACAACACGAAGGCGCACTATCTTGAGAGCACAGGAACGTGGATACGCCGGAAACCAGTGTCGGGCGAAGACAAAATCCGCGCACAGGAACTGCTGTACGGCAATTACAAGAAGAAGGCAGATGCTCTTTCGAAAAAAGTGCCGCGCGAGTTCACCGTGCGCCGGTCACAGGGCTGATCTGCATCTCCGCGCTGCCGTCTCACGAAACGCTGCCTTCTGCCGATAATAAGACTATGCACATCCGCAGGAACACAGACGTTCTGCGAAGAAATACGGGAAAGGATTACATCATGGAAAATACTTTTTTAAAATACGGATATACTCAGGAGCAGGTAGACCGCAAAGTACAGACCGCATGGGATGCCGTTTTTGAAGGCAATGACCGTTTCTACATTGAAGTTGCTGATGGAACTGCCTTCGTTACAGACACCGGCAATAACGACGTCCGCACCGAAGGCATGTCATACGCCATGATGTTCGCCGTGCAATTTGACAGAAAGGACATTTTCGACAAGCTCTGGAAGTGGACCTTGAAAAATATGTACATGACCGACAGTACCATGAAAGGCTACTTTGCCTGGTCATGCAAGCTTGATGGCACAAAGAACGCATACGGTCCGGCCCCGGACGGCGAGGAATACTTCGCCATGGACCTGATTCTTGCAGACAGGAAATGGGGAAGCACGGGCGATGATGAAAATCCCGGAAACTACGGATGGTGGGCACGGAAAATCCTGCACACCGTACTGCATCACCGTTACAAGATGTGGAATCCGTGGAACCACCTGATCCGTTTCGTACCAGCCTGTCCGTTTACAGATCCGTCATATCACCTGCCGCACTTCTACGAGCACTTCGCCGACTATGCAGAAGGCCGTGATGCAAAGTTCTGGGTGAAGGCAGCTGCCGCAAGCCGGAACTTCCTTGTAAAAGCAGCACATCCGGTTACTGGAATGACCGCTGAATACACCTACAATGACGGTACGCCTAATCCATACGGTCCGCCGAAAGGACACGGCGACTTCTTCAGCGACGCCTACCGCACCGGCGCCAACATTGGACTCGATGCGCTCTGGAACGGCAAGCGCGAGGAACTTTCTGCCATAGCGGATAAGCTCGTCACGTTCTTCCAGGACACGGAAATAACCGCTTACAGAAAGTACAGCATTGATGGAAAGGCAACCGTCATTCCGGCACTACACCCAACGGGACTGCTCGCAACGCTGGCAGAAACGACCCTCGCCTGTTCTGACGCCACAAGCACTGCCTGCGAAAAGATAATCCGCCGTTTCTGGGAAACCCCGCCCCGGACAGGCAACCGCCGTTACTACGACAACTGTCTCTACCTGTTCGCTGTGCTCGCCCTAAGCGGAAAATACGCAGAAGAGTAGTTAACCGCAGTTTCTGAACCGTCTGCTGTTGAGAAAGCCCGTATAACCTGTAGCCCGCAGGAAGAACGGGCTTTTTTATGCCATACGTTCCTTGACAGTGTATGCAATCTGCATCATAATTGCATACATCAGTCACACAGGAGGATGACACAATGGCACTTCTTCAGGTACGCAATTTTCCGGATGATCTTTACGAGAAACTTGCCCAGATGGCAAAAAGAGACAACCGGAGCATTACTCAAGAGACAATCTGCATACTCGGCAGAGCAGTCGGCGCAGAGGAATATGGTGAGGAAAGTACGTTCTCTCCATATCTGGTAAAAGTGGAGGACACCCCCATGACAAAAGCCCAAAGGGACAGACAGCGCACTTTGGATGCAATTGCAGCTTTGGAAGCACTTCATATTCATTTGCCAGAAGGGGCACAGTCACCGGAAGAAATGATTCGGGAGGACCGTGACAGATGAATGTAGTTCTTGATGCAAGTGCAGCTTTCGCGATTGCAATGGGACGATCAGGAGCCCCGGTATTTAAAAAAGCACTTTCAGAAGCAAAGCATATTTATGCTCCACTTCTTTACGAATCGGAAGTAACCCAAGTCTGCTGGAAAAATTACAGAGCAGGACTAATGGATGAAGAAAACGCAAAAAAAACACTCGTTGAAGTATTGCAGCTTGTACATCAGTTCATTGACCCTGTCGACAGCGTTCTTGAAAGCCTGCACGAAGCAATCCGCCTTGACCATTCCGCCTACGACATGTTCTACCTGACACTCGCCCGCCGCAAAGCCGCAACGCTCCTGACAAGCGACAAAAAGCTGTATGACCTGTGCAAAAGCCAGGGCGTAGACGCGGTGCTGGCATAATCAGCACTTCCAGCCAACTGCATAAAAATGCGTCATAATTGCATAAGGTGCGGCTTTTTGCTACACTTTATGCATGATTATTTCATCCATTGACTTAAAAGACGGAAAAGTCGTTCAGCTTAAGAACGGCAAGGATCTCGTCCTCCAGCGCGACGACGCAGATGCCCTCATTAAAGAATTCGACCGCTATGGCGAAGTCGCTGTCATCGACCTGGATGCAGCGCTTGGCAATGTCGTCACCGAAGGCAAGCTCAAGGGCACCACAGCCAACACCGGGCTTCTGAAAAGCCTGCTCCGCAAGGGAAACGTCCGCGTGGGCGGCGGCATCCGCGATGTAAAGAAAGCGAAAGAGCTTATCAGTTTGGGCGCAGAGAAAGTCATCATCGGATCAGCGGCATGGGCCAAGGCTGAAGACCGTGCTAACGGCGCCATCCTCAACACGGCGTTCCTGGATGAACTCGTTGCTGCAATCGGCAAACACAGAATAATCATTTCAGTTGATGCAATTAACGGCGAAATAGCCGTCAAAGGCTGGACGGAGACCGCCGGCATTCCGCTCATTGAAGGCGCAAAGGCCGCAGAGCAGTACTGCGAGGAAATGCTGTTCACCTGTGTTGAAAAAGAAGGCTGCATGCAGGGCACCGACATGGCTCAGGCACAGGCTCTGCGCAATGCCGTCAAGTGCCGCATCGTCGTAGCCGGCGGTGTTTCAACACTTGAAGAAGCAGTCAAGCTCGAGAAGATGGGCTGCGACGTTCAGATGGGCATGGCTCTCTACACCGGAAAAGTCTCGCTTAAGGAAGCGTTCATCGAGTGCCTCAACTGGGAAAAAGCAAAAGATACCACGGCAGGACTCATCCCTGTCATTGCCCAGTCAGTTCAGGGCGAAAACATGATGATGGGCTACGCAAACCGCGAAGCTTTCAATAAATCATTTGATGCAGGAAAGCTCACGTTCTGGAGCCGCACACGCAACGTGCTCTGGACAAAGGGCGAGCATTCAGGCAACTATCTTGAAGTCGTGCGCCTGAGGGCAGACTGCGACCGCGACACCGTTCTCGCAACGGTCATTCCGCATGGCCCTGCCTGCCACACAAACAGCTGGACATGCTGGACAAGCGAGGCAATGGCAAAGAGCACGATGGATCGCCTGTACGAAACTCTGCAGGGCCGCCTTGCAAACCCGACTCCGGGCAGTTACACCGCCAGCCCTGACGACAAGCGCGTCCGTGAAAAAATTGAGGAAGAAGCTGAGGAAGTCACCGAAGCAGAGGGCAAGGATGAAGTCATCTGGGAATGCGCTGACCTGCTCTACTTCCTGAACGTGCTCATGTGCAAGGAAGGCGTCACCTG
>JAZUFS010000077.1:0-6903 GCA_045640805.1 Treponemataceae bacterium | reverse complement strand
TAGCTTTCTGTCGGACCATAGCCGTAGTACTCGATGTCCTGGAAGCGCTTATCGAGGAACAGTCTTATTCCAAGACGTGGCAGCATCGGCAGCTTGCTTGTCGCCTTCAGTTTGAACTTTATTTCAAGGCAGTCATCCCTGCTGATGATGTATGTGAGTGTGCCATATAGGAACGGCTGCAGGATATTCCAACCGAACGACTGTTCGGCCACTATCCGGATAAGCTCATCATCTGATTCAGGAGGTGCAAGACGCGTGCTGTATACCTTTATGTCATAATCGTGAAGATGCGCGCGGAACCAGTCGCCTCTGTTCGGGTCGTTGTCGAGCGGGGCGCGCATGAAGTTCATGGCGATTGGCTTTTCGAGCAGCTGCGTGCCGTCTTTTGTGAGCGAGTCGAACTGCGCGGTCCGTCTGTTGAAGCTCCATTCCGTGTGCGCGCTTCTGATTGTGTAGCGGAGTGGAGTCACCTGAACGGAAGCTGCGCCTGAGCCACACTGTGCGCCGGAAGCAGACTGTGCCTGAGAAGCGGTCTGCGCGTCGTCTTCCACAGAGACTGCGTGTGCGGCGGCCTGCAGGGAGAATGTAATCAGCTCATCAATCTCAGCGCGCGCATTCTGCTGCTTTCCGTCAATAGAGCGCGAGCCAGGAAGGAACGCGGTCTGACCTTTCAGGAACGGATGAAAGTCTGAGCCTTTAAGAGCTTCCGTATATGTGTCGCTGTAAAGCCTCTGGCCCAGGCAGAGCTGGTCGAAGCAGACTTCATATCCTTTTGTGCACCAGAGCGTGTCGTTTTTCTGTGTGAATATGAAGCGGATGAAAACTTCCTCTTCAATGAACGGGGTACATTCATCGAGCTCAGGGACGAGCACGTCTGTCTTTTTAAGCGGCGGCAGTGGCGGAAGTGTTACAGTTCCTGTTCTGGCGATTTTGCCGTCGATGGTCAGTTCGAACTTGCAGTCAAGAATATCCGCAGCGTCTGTGAACGCGAGCAGGTTCCAGAACTGGAAGCGGGAAGAATCGCATGTGTCTGGTGAAACGCGGATAGGACGGTATACCTGCTTCGCTTCAAGCAGACCGGTGTGCGGCCGCCTGTCCGGATACACAAGTCCGTCGCAGCAGAAGTTGCCGTCGTTGTGGCGTTCGTCATAGTCGCCGCCGTAACCGTACTTTTCTTTTCCGTCAGCAGTCTTTCCAAGAGAGAAACTGTGGTCGCTCCATTCCCAGATAAGACCGCCCGCAAAGCGTTCTGAGCTGTGGAAGAGTTTGTGGTAATCCTCAAGATCGCCCGGCCCGTTACCCATTGCGTGACAGTATTCGCACAGGATGAGCGGCTGGTCTCTGCCGGCTTTTTCAACCTGTTTTTCCCAGTCATTTACTGACGGATACATGCGTGATATGAAATCGAACGCCTGTTCGGTAATGCCTGTCTGGTTGTGAAAGCTTTCATAATGCACCGGCCGCGTTCCATCCAGCTCGCGGATGAGGTCGGCGCCTTCGGTAAAGATGG
Organism: Treponemataceae bacterium; assembly: GCA_045640805.1. GTDB lineage: Bacteria > Spirochaetota > Spirochaetia > Treponematales > Treponemataceae > Treponema_I. Next base: position 5,393 of record JAZUFS010000077.1, on the reverse strand, counting down.
TTCCATTACCCGATTCGTTGCCCAGCGACCAGATGATGACGCTCGGTCTGTTGATGTCTCGTTTTACGAGCAGCTCATGCCTGTCGAGGATTGCTTCCCTGTAAAGCGGGCTGTCTGCCATAAGACCGATTCCCGTGTAGTCAGACCAGTCCCAGTGGATTGTGTTGTTTACGACGACGTTTCCGTGGGCCTCGACATCCGCTTCATCAATTACGTAAAAACCGTATCGGTCGCAGAGCTTGTAAAACTCAGGACAGTTCGGGTAGTGGGACGTACGGATTGCGTTTATGTTGTGCATCTTCATGAGACGCAGGTCTTTCTCAATCTGCGCGACAGAGGAGGCTGAGCCGCTTTCAGGATAGCTGTCATGTCTGTTGACGCCGCGTATCTTTATGGCCGTGCCATTTACGCGGAGCACGCCACCCGCTGTCGATACGGTTCGGATGCCGATTTCCTCGCCGATGACTTCATCGCCTGCAGTTATGGTCAGGCGGTACAGAACCGGCGTTTCTGCTGACCAGAGAACGGGCGCGGCGACCTGAATGTCGAGCGTTCTGCCGTCTTTGGCCTTGCCTTCAAAAAGAGTGGTGCCGTCAGGTGAGGCGAGTGTGACTTCGCAGTTCATGCCAGCGGGCGTAAAACTGATTGTTGCTCTTTCCGGGACCGTGGTGTCAGACAGCGCCGTTGTTATGCGGTAATCCGTCAGGTGCTTTTTTGCGCGGGAAAGCATGTATACGTCGCGGAAAATGCCTGAGAGCCTGAACTTGTCCTGGTCCTCAAGATACGTGCCGAAACACCACTTCAAGACAGCAACGGTGATTGTATTGTCGCCTGGTTTCAGCAAATCCGTTATGTCAAACTCGCTTGTGTGATGTGTAACTTCTGAAAAGCCCGCGTACTCCCCGTTCACAAACAGATACAGGCAGCTGTCGACGCCCTCAAAGCAGAGAATGCGTTCGCTGCCGTCTTTCGTGTATGTGTACGTACGTGAATATACTCCGACAGGATTTTCATCCGGGACGAACGGCGGGTTAAACGGAATGGGATAGTCGAAGTTAGTGTATTGCGGTTTATCGTATCCATGGAGTTGCCAGTTCGCAGGAACAGGAATTGTCTTTTCTGCCTTGACTGACGGGAAATCGTCTTCAAGATCAATGACGCTGTCAAAATACCGGAAGCCCCAGTCGCCATTCAGCAGCTCAAATCTCTTTGAGTCTGTCCTTTCAACGAAAGGATTCTGACCTTTCTCAAACGGAATGAAATAGCAGTGGCTTTCAAGCACTCCCTCATGAAAGATTTCCGGATTTTCATGAAGCGTCATACAGCTTTTAGCCGTGCCCGACTTCGCGATTTGAGAAAGATTCATTTTTTATCTCCCGTGTTTTATTTTCTTTTCCTTATATAGTTCTTTATCTGCCTGCATGAGCAGCTGATTGAGCTTGGACTTATCCGCTGAGTATGTTGCAATTCCAAAACTGGTGGATATATTCATCGGAAGTTTCTTCTGATGTGACATTTCAACACAAACCTGCTCAATACGTGTCATGAGAATCTGACTGTTCTTCTTGTCGAAGCCTGGGGCAATGACAGCAAACTCATCACCGCTCAGACGTCCGACAATATCTGACTTGTGGAATACTTCCTTAAGGACTTCTGCAAGTGTCTGGATTGCAGAATCGCCGGTTTTATGTCCCCATGTATCGTTGATTTTCTTGAGGCCGTCCATATCAAAGAAGAAGACCGAACCTTTAGCACCTGTTGCAATGGAAAGATCGAGCATGCGCTGACCGTATTCCATGAAACCACGTCTGTTGAAGATGCCGGTGAGCTCGTCTGTACGTGATTCCTTGGAGAGCGCTTCTGTAAGTGCTTCAAGTTTCTGGTTCTCTGTCATGTTGCGCGTGTATTCATATGCATGAACGAACGCATTTGACAGAATCCTCATATATATAGAATAAACTGTGTATTTTTTCTGAGGAATCTGGAAGACGATGTAACCGTAGTTCAGATTGCGGATGAAGATTGGAACGATGTCGAATGTTCCGTGTCCAAGTTCGCCGACAATAGATGGCAGCAGGGATTCCTGCGGATTGAACGGAATGCCGTCTTCCTTGAAAAAGTTCTGCTCAACGTTGCTTTTCTCATCGTAGAACATCATGAGTTTTGCTTTATCTGGCAATGAGAATGAATCATCCGGGCTCAGATTGAACTCAGTATCGTACATGCAGAATGCGCAATAGGGGATGAACGTTGCTTTCAGGTTTTCGATAAGGGTCTTGAAGTATTCGTTGACATCGGCGATGGTTTCGGTCATATCCAGCATCGAGTGGATTGAAAGCATGTCGTTCAGCGGATTTCCGAACAGATTCAGGTTTTCTGTCTTTGTAATGGCATCGTGGAAGTCGCCTTTATAGTCATACCAGGCATGTGTGTGGATATTCATAGGAACGCAGCCGCATGACTGGCGGAATACAGGAACGCAGTCAATCTTTTTTGCGTGAGATGCATCCTGTCCGTTAAGTGCCCTGTACAGAAGCTCTGCCGCCGCGTAACTTAATCCTGGCACATTCTGGTTGATTGTCGTCAATGTCGGAATTGAGACTTTTGCAATTTCGCCGTCATCGAAGCCCGTCACGATTACGTCTTCCGGGACTCTGATGCCAAGTTCCTTGAATGTTTCAATGGCACCACCTGCCATGTAGTCATTTGAACAGACAAGAGCGTCAAACGTGAGGGACTCTTTTGTCGGGAAATGTTTTTTCAGGTAATCGCTTGTGGTCTTTGGCGTAAAGTCACCGGGGAATACGAGCGATTCGTCATATTCAAGACCGTTTGCGTGCAATGCGTTTTTATATGACTGAAACCGCTCTTCAGATTCCAGTGAACCGTTCAGTTCTGCGGAGAAGAATGCTATCCGTTTTCTGTTGTGTTTTGTAACAAGATGTTCAATTATCTGTGAGAACGGCTTGTCGGATGAGATATACGTATACCGGCAGGATGGATATTCCAGCTGCACGGAAACTGAAACCATGGGTTTTGTTGAAAGGGGTGCGAGCTCTTCTTCCAGTGTTTTCATGGACATATATTCACAGAAAGTATTTGTTGCGACGATGACGCCATCAAAACTGCGTGTCTTTACAAGTTCGAGCAGCGTCCAGTACTGATAGCCATAATTTGAGGTTGATGCGTGTGCCGCGTTAATCGGGACGATGCTCAGAGATACATCGGGAATGTCATCGAAGTAATTGGTTATTCCCTCAATGATAGACAGATGGTATTCAATCGTCAGGTCATAAATGAGAACAGCGATATTTTTCATCAAGCAGTCATTTGTCTTCTGATTTCAGAAGACTGTCTCCTTACACTACGGCATTAACGGGTCAGAATTCACACCCGTAATGCTCTACGACTTTGGCAGCTGTTTGGGCTCCCAGCGTCAGACACTGACGCAGCAACGTTTTACTTGTAAAGATTTTCCTGGTCTTCGAGAACCAGCGGACAAGAAATGCTGCTGCAAATCCGTCGCCTGCTCCCGTTGCATCCACGGCATCAACAGCTTCTGAGCTGACTGAACAGGAAACTGCCGGGACAAATGATTCTTGACTTTTTTTATACCATGCTTTAGCACCGTCTTTTCCCAGTTTAAGGACATACACGGTGTATGGATTCGTATTTAATGGTTCTCCGGTTTTAGTGAAGAACTGAGGAAGAGAACTGCCAAGGACAGCAGCTTCTTCCTTGTTGGCAAACAGAAATACCGGAATTGTTTTGCAAAGCCGTTCGTACCAGTGGCTTAATGCCTCGGCACCAACTGCACCTGCAACATCAATAACAAGCGGAACCTCATATTTGTAACAGACTTTTTCAATCTGTTTCATGAGAGGCTTGTTCATGCACTGAAGTCCTTCAATTATGACACAGTCAGCCTTTTCGACATATTCTTCGTTCACAAAAGTAGGGTCAAGCAGTTTTGCTGCAGACGGACAGGCGGCATACGCTTCACGGCCGGAACTGGAACGTATGACAAGGTAACGGCCAGTCTGACCTTCTGACGGGTTCAGATCTGGTATTACGAAATGCTTTGCGAGTTGGGTTGAAAGATACAGCGCATCCGCGTCGAGGCGGTAACTGCCGTCTTCACTGGTGACTTTTCCGATTGCACCTGTGAAGTGTGTTATTGTTCCGAAGCGTGCAGCTGTCTTAAGGATGTTTGCAGTCGTACCGCCGGTTGTACGTACGACATAATCGTCGCTCCGGCGGTTCTGCTTTTTCTCAGAGGATTTGTCCTTATTTACGGCAACGGCAAGGACTGCAGCAAGAAGGGCATTGAATGTATCGGTATCAGGATGAACAGCACTTCCTTCAACAAGAGGGAACGCCGTATCATTCAACAGCTGATCAAAATCAGCATCTGAGACGAGTGCATGAATGTCAATCATTGCATGGCCAATGCCGTAAAAAGTCATCGCTCTTCCTTATATAGCCAGGATGTCCTTCAGTTCAGGCAGCTTTGCCAGATCTTTCTTCAGACCTTCTGCGCGGGCCTTGTTTACATAGTCCGGGCTCTGGAATGAGTACTTGAAGTTTGTGTGGACATCGTATGTTCCCTTCATGAGTGCGTATGCATCTTCTGTCATGACGAGCTCTTCATCTGTCGGGATGACGAAAATCTTGACGCGTGAATCATCTGCACTGATGCATGTTTCTGCGTTGCGTGTATGTGCAAGGGCATTCTTCTTCGGGTCAATCTTGATGCCGAGAGCTTCCATGCCTTCAGGACACTTTTCGCGTACAGGAGTTGAGAACTCGCCGACACCTGCAGTGAAGACGATTGCGTCAACATTGCCGCCGAGGGCTGCCATATATGAACCGAAGTACTTCTTCAGGCGGTAGCACTCCATCTCAAATGCGAGTTTGGCGTCTGCTTCACCTGCTTCCATTGCCTTGATGACGTCGCGGCGGTCTACGTACTTGCCGGTAATACCGAGCAGACCTGACTTCTTGTTGAGTGCGGTGTCCATTTCAGCTACGCTCATACCTGTCTTTCTCATGATGTAGAGTGCGAGTGCCGGGTCACAGTCACCAGAGCGGGTACCCATGACAAGACCTTCAAGAGGAGTGATACCCATTGAAGTATCGAAGCACTGTCCGTTCTTTACGGCACACATTGAAGCACCGTTTCCGATATGGGCGATGATCAGGTTTGTATCCTTTGGCTCCTTGTGGAGCAGTACTGATGCGCGCTTTGCTGTGTACAGGAAGCTTGTTCCATGGAAACCATAGCGGCGGGCTGCGTACTTGTCATGCCATTCGCGTGGGACAGCATACATGTATGATGTCGCAGGCATTGTCTGGTGCCATGCTGTATCCATGACTGCGCAGTGTGGTACATC
>JAZUFS010000076.1:0-6781 GCA_045640805.1 Treponemataceae bacterium | reverse complement strand
GCCTCCGACTTAATACAGACTTCAGCACTATTCAGGTAAAAGAGTTGAAAGGTGATGGTGATTTCCGCTCAAAGGAATGTATTGAACTTTTGAAACAGGCTGATGTTGTTGTGACAAATCCCCCGTTCAGTCTGTTTCGGGAATATATTGCTCAATTAATTGAATATGATAAGAAATTTCTTGTGATTGGAAATGTTAACGCTTTGTCATACAAAGAGATATTTCCATTTATAAAAAATAATGAATTATGGTTGGGAAAATCAATACACAGCGGCGACAGAGAGTTTGGTGTCCCACAAAATTATACCTTGAAAGCAGCTTCTTCAAGAATTGATGAGAATGGAAATAAGTATATTCGGGTAAAAGGTGTCAGATGGTTTACCAATATTGATTATGACGAAAGACATGAAAACCTGGTTTTATACAAAACTTATTCTCCTCAAGAATTTCCTAAATTTGACCACTATGATGCAATAAATGTTAACAAGACATCGGATATTCCTTTTGATTACGATGGACCAATGGGTGTACCGATCACCTTTTTGGATAAATATAATCCAGATCAATTTGACATCATTGATGGAATTGGTCGTTACAGTATTCTTAACAATGAAGAAACAAAAAAAGAAGGTAAATACCTCTCCATGATAGATGGAAAGGCTTTGTATTTTAGGATAATCATTCAGCGTAAATAATCATCTGCGCCAGCGATGTGCAGGGCTTGGCCACCGGAGCCGCTTGGCAGCGAGGAGGCTGAGCGTGAGCGAACCCGGAACGTAGCGTCCGGCGCCATTTATAAGGAGTTATACATGGAAATTACATTACATACCATCAAAGTTTCAGAACTTGTAGAAAACTACTGTGACAATGACGAAATGGGCGTAACCGGTTACAACGGTAAACTTGACATCAGGCCGCCGTATCAGCGGGAATTCTGTTATAAAGACAATCAGCAGCAGGCTGTTATGGATACGGTCATAAAGGGCTTTCCTCTGAACACGATGTACTGGGTTGAGCGTGATGATGGAAGGTACGAAGTGCTTGACGGACAGCAGAGGACAATCTCCATCTGCAGGTATGTGAGCGGTGTTTTCAGTCATAACCTGAGGTATTTTGGAAATCTGCAGCCAGATGAAAAGAAACAGATTCTTGACTACGAACTTCAGGTGTATTTCTGTAAGGGAACTGACAGTGAAAAGCTTGACTGGTTTAAGACAATCAACATAGCGGGCGAAAAACTGACTGCTCAGGAAATCCGTAATGCAGTCTATGCAGGCTCTTGGACTGCGGATGCAAAAAAGGTTTTCAGTAAGTCAAACTGTGCGGCGTACCTTCTTGCAAAAGATTATGTGAACGGAAATCCTATCCGTCAGGAGTTGCTTGAAACTGCAATAGGCTGGTATTCAGGAAAAGAAGACAGCCTTATCTGCAATTATATGGCAAAGCATCAGAATGATGTTGATGCAACGGGGCTCTGGGGATATTTTCAGAACGTAATCACCTGGGTAAAGACGCTGTTCCCCAATTACCGGAAAGAGATGAAGGGTATTGATTGGGGTATGCTTTACAACACCTATCATGAAGATGGAGTGGCTTATTCGGCATCTAAACTTGAAGAAGTAGTCGCGAAACTTATGGCGGATGAGGATATCACAAAAAAATCCGGCATTTATTACTATGTTTTTGACGGAAAGGAAAGTCATCTGAGTGTTCGTGATTTTGATGTACGCGATAAGCGGACCGTCTACGAAAAGCAGAAGGGAATATGCCCTCTTTGTGGAAAGCATTTTGACATTGCCCAGATGCAGGGTGACCATATTCTTCCATGGTCGAAGGGCGGTAAAACCACTTTGGATAACCTTCAGATGCTTTGCATCGATTGCAATCTGAGCAAATCGTCAAAATCTGCTGTTTCTGCAAAACCGCTGTATCCGCAAAATGATGCGGCAGGTGAATTACAGGTTGCGGAATAATCTTTCTGACCCCGGCTTTCTTGCTACTCGCTTCCAGCCAGCTTTTCCGCCAGTTCTTCTTCGCACCAGCCGTTCAGGGATTTGTTCGCTTCCCTGAGGCGCGCTGCAAGCTTATCCATGGTGTCATTCCATACGAAGTATTCGTCGACATAAGCTCCTGCTTTTTCAATGCTGCCGGACATCTGCACTTCAATTATCTTCTCGAGCATTTTGCGGCCCGCAGGTATGAACTCGTCGTAGTTAATCGTGAGTACGTCATTCTTCACGGATACAACTCCTTCCTGCATGAGGAAATAAAGCTGCATGACGGTGCGTACCCGGTGAGCCTGACTCATATTCGGTTTTGCCTTGAGTACAAGGTCAGCCACAAATGTCGTGATCATCTGCTTTTTCTGAAGCGGCGTATACATGCCGAGTTCTACAAGCGTGTCGAGCATGCTGACGGAAATCATATCCGCCTTGTTCTCTTCTACAATGCTCTTATACTTGCCGAGTGCTTCTGTTCCTGAGTTAGGTCCCAGCGAGTGACCGTTTTCGTGTCCGATCGTGAACCAGTGGTCAGCCTCGTCGTTGTAGAATTCGTGCAGGGCCGGATCAAGTGTCGCGTCGAGCACGCGCTGAAGCTGGGCGGTGTCGCTCGTCTTGCGTATCTGCCGGTGATAGACGTTGCGTCTGCCGCCACCGATTGTGAGCGAGAGCTTGTCGTCGTTCGGCAGGTTTTCCGCGAGCGTAATTCCCGCACGGTATGCACCGCCATCACCGCCCAGCGTGACGATATCAACATCGACCATCGTCTGCTTGACCGCCGGTGCCTTATCTTCAGACTGCGCTTTCCCCGCAGGTGCGATATTCTGCGTATATTTATCTGCGTAGGGCATGCGGGCGGCGAGTTCCGGCAGGTACTTCTTGATTGCAAGCAGCTGCTCAGTGCCTTCCTTATTCACGATGCCGACACGGAAGCCGAGCATATCCTTTGACACCGGCGTAATCTGCATATCCTTGAGCAGGGCTGCCAGCGCATCATTTTCGTAGACGGTCTCCGTCATTTCATCGGCGTAGTTCTCACGCGTAATCGTGAACTCGAGCGGAGTATCCTGAAGGGCAGCCCATGCCTTGTCAGCATATGCGTCCGTCATCGGGTCCGCAGTCGTAAGGGCAATTGCCTGCAGTTTCAGAAACTCGTTGAACGCAGCATTCGTACTGCACTCAGCAGCCTTGTTCAGAAGTACTGACGCGCGGAAAAACTCGTCCTCAAATGCTTTCGTGTAATCAACTGCCTTCAGATGGCTGCCATTCCACTCGACGACCGAGCGCTGGTTCAGGATGGCGCGCACTTCGTCCGTGGCGCCGTTTTTCAGCATGTCGAGCAGAATCTGGTGAAACGCATCTTTCGTCAAATCCGCCGGATACAGTCCTTTTCCGGGGAGCTCGCTTGCGTCTTCAAGCAGACTGAACTTCGTCGCCTCGCGGTCAACTGCGTTAATGCCCTTCTGTGCGCGGAACAGTTTCATCGCCATGACGGCATCTTCGTTACCGGCAGCTATCTCGGTTTCAAGGAATTCCCTGAAAGGAATATTCCGTGCATCATCCATCTTCAGAAATACGTCCTCAAGAATGAAAGCTGCCTGTGTGAGCAGCTTCAGTGCCTGCTTATCGCCATCCGCAAGCGCCATATACTCGGGTGCATCCGCTTTGAGCATCGTCTTTTTGGAAAGAAACTCATCCGAGGTACGTTTTACAAGCTCATCATGTGAAAGCCCAATCTTCATTTTTTACTCCATATGTTCAAGCGCCCTTTGTGCGGTGCGCCTTTCTTCCTTTATTATTCCGCAAACAGGCTCACGTTCTGCTGTGTTGCCACATCTACAAGGCCGAGCGTCGTGATTTTCAGGTATGGAATTACCGGCAGGCTGATGAACGCCATGTTCATGAACGGCTCAATCTCAGGTGGAACGCCGTACTCATGCACTGAAGCGCGGACATCCGCGTTCTGCCGTGCGACTACCTCCGCGGAGAGTGTCGACATGAGTCCTGCTACCGGAAGTGCCTGTTCTGCGATGACCTTGCCGTCAGCTACGAACACGCAGCCGCCGCCAATCTTCTTGATGCGCTCTGCCGCAAACAGCATGTCACGGTCGTTCGTGCCGATGACGATGATGTTGTGGCTGTCGTGTGAGACCGTCGAGGCAATGGCACCCTTTTTCAGCTGGATTCCCTTTATGAAACCGATGCCCTTGTGCCCCGTTCTGTGGTGCCTTTCAATGACGGCGACTTTCAGAATGTCGCGTGCAACATCAATGCCGCCGTTCTTTGAAAAATCTATTTCCTCAATAAGATCGTCAGTAAGCAGCTCGCCTTTCTGGACACCGATGACATGGCACTTTACGCGTGCGGCGGATGTGTCTTTCGCCTTAAGGGCGTCTTTTACCTTTTCAGGCAGCGGAACTGCAAAATCAGAAAGTTTCAGGCGGTTCACCCTGATGGAGCTGAGTGCCTGCTGATTAAGGCTTACCGGGATGGTAGGCGCGTCGAAATGCTGTACCACGCCATTCGTGACGACATGCTTTCCGGCGACAAATACGTCGGTGATGCTGACTTTCTCAAGATTGTCGAGCAGCAGGATGTCTGCCTTGAAACCCGGTGCAATGGCGCCTGTGTTCTTAAGGCAGAAACGGTTGGCGGCATTAAGTGTCGCGATCTTTATTACACGCTCGGGTTTCTTGCCGGCAGCAATTGCTTTCCGGACAATGTTGTCAATGTGACCGTCCTTCATAAGGTCAGAAGGATGCCGGTCATCTGTTACAAGCAGGCACCGATGATAATACGGCTCCTCAAACAGAGGCAGAAGCGCGGCAAGATTACGTGCGGCAGTTCCTTCTCGTATCATGATCCACTGGCCTTTCTCAAGCTTCTCGACAGCTTCTTCCATGGTGCTGCATTCGTGGTCCGACGTAATGCTGGACGAAAGATATGCATCAAGGCCGTGACCGGTGAGTGTAGGTGCATGCCCGTCGACAAGGCGGTCAAGTGAAAGTGCCTCGTTTATCTTGGCCATTACTTCAGGTTCCCGCGCAATGACTCCCGGGTAGTTCATCATCTCCGCAAGGCCCAGCACCCGTGGATTGTGGTACAGATGGCGTATTTTCCCGGCGTCAAGTGGCGTGTACGCTTCCTCAAACGGAGTAGATGGCACGCAGGATGGAATCATGAAATAGAAGTTCAGCGGCAGACCGTCGGATGCGCTCAGCATGTAGTTGATGCCCTTAAGTCCCATGACGTTCGCAATTTCGTGCGGGTCGGCAACTATGGAAGTCGTCCCGTGCGGCAGGGTCGTCCGCGCAAACTGTGCAGGCAGCAGCATGGTGCTTTCTATGTGGATGTGACCGTCAATGAAGCCCGGGCAGATGTATTTTCCCGTACAGTCAATGATTTCATCCGCTGTGGTATCTGCATAATCACCGATACCGATGATTTTTTCATCCTCGATAAGCACATCCGTTTCAACGATGCGTTCTGAAAAAACGTTGATTACTTTGCCGTTCCGAAAAAGAGTTGTCATGCTTTCAGTATATCACAATTACGCGGCAATCGGTGCGCTTGGAGTGCCGTTCGGGTTGTCATTGCCGTTCATCTGGATTATCCAGAGCAGGCGGCGGATTGTCTCCGGCAGAATCTCGCGGAGCAGCATCGTCTTGTTTGACTCAGTGGCAGTTTCCGACATCTGCATCAGGTCACTCATGGCAGGCGGCATTTCACCGAGGATGCCGACAACCTCGGCTTCCGTGAACTGGCGGTGAGAGAGTGAGGGGCTGTATGCGCGGAGTGCGTCATCCGGATAGAACCTGCACGGTTTCCAGACACGCTTCTGTGTCTTGTCGTAGAAGCTGCTCGCACCGAACAGCCTGCAGATGAAGGCACGTCCGCCGTAGATTGAGCAGTGGTACGGGGAATCGGGATTGAAGAGCGGACACGTCTTGTCGCCGTTGTCGAACGGGAACTTGCCATCCGCTATTTTCAGCGCGTTTTTGTACTGGTTTTCAATGAGCCAGGCGGCCATGTAGAGCACTTCATTTTCCATCAGGTCAGGCTCAAATCCCACGCAGCATTTGCCGCATCCGTCCGGACAAAGGAACTTCGTTTTCTCATACCAGGTTTTCTGGACATGGGCTATATTTTCATACTGATTTTCAACATCGACAAGAATATCATGAAGCAGGGTGCCATCGAGCTGATCAAGAACATGAGCTATTTCGGACATCTTCATCCCCTCTGATTCGGGAGAATAGCACTTTTGAACATAATATTCTACAGATTTTTTTAAATTTACTTTGCCTGTAATAAAGAGAGGGTGGAACAGCCGTATGGGGCGCACAGAGACGCATCGGCCCCGAGCACCGTACGGTGCGAGTGAGATACCTTAGCGCCGCAGCGGCTCTGTGAGCACCAGTAGGCTGTTCCAACCTCTATCTTATTAAAGCAATTTTTCTTTTCTTATTGAGCATTTGTTCAAAATTCAGTACACTCATACGCAAAATATGCGTTTGTTCAACAAGCGCGGAATGACACAATTTCAGAGGTACAAAATGAAAGGTATTGAACTTGAGAAAGCGTATAATCCGCAGGATTTTGAGGACCGGATTTACGCACGCTGGGAGAACGAGGGCTATTTCAAGCCTGCTTCAGACAAAGATTCTCCAATCCATGACAGATGCAACTGCGGCTGCAAACAGAACACAAGTACCTATACCGTCGTCATTCCGCCGCCAAACGTCACCGGCGTCCTTCACATGGGACACGGACTCAACAAC
>JAZUFS010000075.1:0-3009 GCA_045640805.1 Treponemataceae bacterium | reverse complement strand
TAAGTTCTATCGTAAGCTCCCCTTCCATGAGAGGAGAAGCCATCATAAGGCCTGAAATGTACTGGGAAAGGCGGCCGTCAGTTATGACATGACCTGCGTGAATGCCACCACTTATCGTAAACGGCGGTGCATTGACGCCCTTTCGCGTCGTCTCTGCGGTGGCACCAAGCTGACGGAGTGCGTCGAGCAGGTGATTGACCGGCCGCATACAGATAGACTCGTCGCCCGTAAACGTAACGCTGCCGCCAAGTCTGCTTACCAGTGCTGCAGCAACCGGCGCGAAAAAGTACAGTGTCGAACCGGAATTCCCGACATCAACGGGGGCGTCAGGAATACGCAGATTGCTGCCGGCGCCGGTCACCTTCCACACAGAAGCGGGCGTTCCAAGCGGATTCCCGTTCGCGTCAACTGCACAGCCAATGTCTACTTCTGCTCCAAAAGCCCGTGCTGCCCGTGCTGCAGAAAGGCAATCTTCGCTCGGCAATGGATTTTCAATGAATGAAATGCCATCCGCAAGAGCAGCCAGCAGAAGAGCACGTATGGTGTGACTTTTTGAACCGGGCACGGTTATTGCCCCGGAAAGAGTGTGAGGAGAACAGACAGCTGTACTCATATCAGGATCCACCGCCGGAAGATACAGTATCTTTTTCTGCATCAATAGCGAGCACGAACATGAGCGCTGTCAAAGCATCATCAGGCTTTTCCACATCAATTGTGTAATGGTCTGCCAGATGCCACAGTTCTTTTTTTACTGTTGCAACTGTTGCACCATTTTCATCCCAGATGCGGTAATTCCAGCCTGTAAAATTACCTTCAACAAGCCATCCCTTGTAATCAATACGGTATTTTGGATGGATAAATGACCACCCACGCTTTACAGAACCGATTTTTTCACCATTCTGATAGATTTCAGACATAGGGAGCCAGGTCAGCACTTTCTGCCTGACCATACCGAGTTCTTCACCAGCGGCATTGAATATCTTGAAACATTTACCCCAGTCAAGTTTTCCCTTGACGGAGTATACGATTTCACCATTTTCACCAAAAATTTCGTAGCTTCCAAACCACGAAAACAGACGTTCCTTGAAAAACAATTTCATGATTCAAGTATACCGCAAACGATATCCATTATCTATGGAATATCTTTGAAAATTGTGCTATGTTTATGAAAACTTTGTCATTTTTGAGATATCCGGCAGTTTACCGCCTGTCTCTTTTGAGGAGAAATGAGAAATGAAAAAACGTGCTCTTTTAAGCGTCTTCGTTAAGGACGGCATTCTGGAGCTGGCACAGCAGCTGATTGCTGCTGATTGGGAAATTCTGTCAACTGGCGGAACAGCAAAGCATCTTACTGCAAACGGCATCCCTGTTACTGATGTAAGTGCAGTCACCGGTTTTCCGGAATGTCTGGACGGCCGTGTAAAGACACTGCATCCTGCAATTCACGCAGGTATTCTTGCAATGCGCGACAACAAGGACCACATGGCTAAGATTGCCGAGCTCGGCGTTCAGCCAATCGACCTTATCTGCGTAAACCTCTATCCATTCTTCGAGAAAGTTCAGGCAGGCCTTACATTTGAAGAGACTGTCGAGTTCATCGATATCGGCGGACCAACAATGATCCGCGCTGCAGCAAAGAACTACCAGGACGTTCTGGTCCTGACAGATCCTGCAGACTACGAAGAAGCCCTTAAGGAAATCAATGGCGGAGCAAAGGATCTGAAGTTCCACCGCCGCCTTGCCGGAAAGGTCTTCAACCTGACATCAGCTTACGATGCAGCAGTTTCCCGCTTCATGCTTGAAGAAGAGCTGCCGGCCTACTACGACATGCCGCTCGTCAAGAGCCAGGAACTGCGCTACGGCGAGAACAGCCACCAGAAGGCAGCTCTCTACGTCATGGCTGACAAGAAGGGTGCATTCAGCGGCATGAGACAGCTTCAGGGCAAGGAACTTTCTTACAACAACATCCGTGACCTGGACGTTGCCTGGAAGGGCGTCTGCGCTTACAACCGCTTCGTAAAGAACGCACAGCCTGTTACAGGAACAGACTATTCCAAGTATGAAGGCATCATCTGCGGAAAGGACGCTGACGGAAACAAGGCAGCTCCTACCGGCACACCAATCACTGCAAACTTTGCAGGCGCAGCATCAAGCGTCTTCACTATCGCGCTCAAGCACAACACACCGTGTGGAGCATCCCTCGGTGCAACTGTACTCGAGTCATACAAGCAGACATACGACTGTGACCCGGTTTCCATCTTCGGTGGAATCGTCGGCTCGAGCGCCATCATCGACAAGCCTGCCGCAGAAGAAATGGTAAAGTGCTTCCTGGAAGTAATCGTAGCACCAGGCTTTACTGACGATGCTCTTGAAGTATTCGCCGCAAAGAAGAACCTGCGCCTTATCATCGCTGACATTGAGGCAGACGACGACTATGAGTGCATGGCAGTTGCAGGCGGTCTTCTCGTACAGAACCGCGACAACGAACTGTTCCAGAAGTGGGATGTCGTTACAAAGACACTTCCAACTCAGGCACAGATAGATGAAATGGCATTCGGCATGACCGTTGCCATGTTCGCTAAATCAAACGCAATCCTCGTCATCAAGAACCGCACTGCATACGGCATCGGCTGCGGACAGACAAACCGCATCTGGGCTGCAGAGCAGGCTCTTGCACGTGCAAAGGAAAAGACAGACGCTCTGGGCATCGGTAACGCCGAAGTCCTGATCAGCGATGCATTCTTCCCGTTCTCAGACTGCGTTGAAAAGGCAAACGAATACGGCATTAAGGCTATCGTTCAGCCAGGTGGATCAATCCGTGACCAGGACTCCATTGATGCATGTAACAAATACGGCATTTCAATGGCCTTCACAGGTGCACGCCACTTTAAACATTGATAAATTGAGTTACAATATAAGACAGGGAAAGGAAAAATGATTTATCAGTTAGCTTCTGTTTTAAGAGAATATTTCGGACCGGCTCGTCTGTTGCAGTCGTACACGGTGCTT
>JAZUFS010000074.1:0-2037 GCA_045640805.1 Treponemataceae bacterium | reverse complement strand
CAACTCCTTGGCTCACAGACCGACATGGCTACGATCCGACTTATCTGCTCGACAGGCGCGCCGGTGATTATCATGCCGTCGAACTTCTGCTGCAGTACTTCTTCTGTGGTGATGTAAAAACGCTCAAGATGCTCGTGGCCGGTATTCTTTGACTCGTGGCTTGCCATGTGGACAAGTGAAATCTCAATCTGAAGCGGAGTGTTTCCAAGCAGGCGGAGCAGCTGCGTTTCCGTCGCAATTTTGGTCGGCATCAGATTGACGATGGCAATCTTAAGCGGGCGGATATCCTGAATGGCAGCACGCTGTTCTGTCATGACGAAGATGTTCTCATTTTCAAGCACTTCACGTGCCGGTAAATCTGACTGAATCTTAATTGGCATGAGACATCCTCCGAACCTTTTTCAAATGTATACGGGTGCAAATATAGCATGTTTCACTTTTATTTGCTATACTTAGGGATATGACAAATGACAGGCGCGGCGCCATCAAAAAGTTAAAAACTCTCGTCTACACTCCAAAATCAGAGACAGAATCTTTCAGACGGCGCATTGAGGACTCTTTCACAAATGTTTTTCTCCCCAATTACGTAGAAAAGACAGAAGTTGATGTTGATGGTATCAAATGCGATATGCTGACTCCTCAGGTTTATGCCACCGACAGGATAATGCTTTATATCCACGGCGGTTCCTTTGTCGGAGGCAGCCGTGCATCATGGCGCAGTTTCTGTGCCTCCCTTGCAAATACCGCCAACACGCGCGTTGTCGTACCGGAATTACGGCTCGCCCCGAAATATGCATATCCGGCAGCACTTGACGATGCAAAACAGATCCTGAAGTACCTGTACGCCGATGACGTTCAGATTACAATCGCGGCAGACGGTTCAGGCGCCAGCATTGCCCTCGCGCTCGTTTTCTGCCTGAAGGGTGAAGCACGTAAGAAAATCGACAACATCGTACTCCTCTCTCCCTGGCTCAATCTTTCAAGTTCAGCTTCTATCCTGCACATGAAAAAGTGCCGCGACGAAGTCATCACGCCAGACGCAATCCGCCACTGCAGCAACATGTACACCTACGAGTCAAACCAGGTGAATCCGCTTGTTTCACCGCTGTGTGCAACGGCAGAAATGCTTGAGGAATTCCCTGAAATCTACATCCAGATGGGTGAAAAAGAAGCACTCAGACAGGATGCCGAAAAGTTCTGTGCCTTGCTTGAAGAAGCGCACGTCCCCCACACGCTCGATGTCTGGCCCGACATGATGTTCATGTTCCAGATGGCCGATGAGTACCTGAAGGAAGCGCATCTTGCAGTCATCAAACTTGGAAAGTACATTCAGGAATTCAAGCAGAAAAAACGCGCGCAGGAAGAGCAGGCAGATCAGGGTGCAGAATGATGGAGTTGCTCGCCCCTGCAGGCAATATTGAAAAGCTTAAATACGCATACGCATATGGAGCGGATGCCGCATACATCGGTCTCAAGAAATTCTCGCTCAGAATCAAGGCAGACAACTTTTACGAAGACGAATACAAGCAGATAATCGCGCTGAAAGAACAGTATCCGGGACGCCGCCTTCACTGCGCGCTCAACATCAGCTTTCACAACAAGGATATAGATAACTTCCTGTCAGAAATAGATTACTTCAAGGCATATCCTATTGATGCGTTCATCGTGCAGGATATAGGTATCGTGCCGATTCTGCAGAAACATTTCCCGGATGTCGCCCTTCACGTGAGCACACAGGCAAACTGCATCAACCGCGAAGCCGTCAAAATGTACAAGTCACTCGGTTTCTCACGTGTCGTACTCGGCCGCGAGGCAAGCCTTGCCGAAATCAGAGAAATTAAAGACGCAGTACCTGACATGGAGCTTGAAGCCTTCGCCCACGGCGCCATGTGCATCTCATACTCAGGCCGCTGCCTCATGAGCGCGTACCTGACCGGCCGCAGCGCCAACAGCGGATTCTGCTCGCACAGCTGCCGCTGGAATTTCAAGCTTGATGAAGCCCCGAACGCCAAAGACCTTGCAGAAAGCGGCCGCCTG
>JAZUFS010000073.1:0-9966 GCA_045640805.1 Treponemataceae bacterium | reverse complement strand
AGACGGTCTTTCTGAAACGCTTGAGGAGATTACTTTGCGGTCAGATTCTGCTGATACTCCGTGTTCATATCCTTCAGAAGGAGTGCGTATCAAAACGCAGCTTTCTGCATATCCGGAAATAACGGGTGATATCAGAAGCACGTCTGAGCTTTTTGTACGCCGTCAGAACTTTACGGACATGTATGGCGATATGATGAATCTTGATGTAACGGTAGACATTGACGGTCTTCCCTGGCATATCATGTACCCGAATTATTTCCTGGACTATATGACCGATGAATACACGCTTGGTGATGATATCTACCTGTATGCAAACATCTGCTATTCACTTGATGGCGAGCTGTACCTGTATGGACGCGATTTCCAGCAGTTCAATCCTGATGATGAAGTTGATTACAAGATGAAGAACTTCACCTACGCAAACTTCGGAGACAACTCCCTGAGATAAAGATATGGGCAGTCTGTTCGCTTTCAAAAAGAGTCCTTCTCAAAAAGCTGCTGTTGCGTTTTTATGCGCTCTGTGCGCTTTTGCTTTCACCGCCTGCCGCGCGCAGAAAGCCCCTTCTGCCCGCACTTTCATTTCATTTGACACCGTCTGCACCATAAACGCATATGACGCCGGTACCGACGCGCTCTATGACGCGTGTGAGAAGCGCCTGAATGAACTGGAACAGCTGTTCAGTGCACATATTTCCACTTCAGACGTATGCCGCGTAAATAATGCAGCGGGAGTACATCCTGTGCCGGTGAGCAGTGAAGTCATGACCGTACTTCTGACAGCGCGCGAATATGCTGAAAAGAGCTGCGGTGCCTTTGACCCGACAATCGGGCCGCTCGTTACGCTGTGGGGCATTGGAACCGGGGACGAACGCATTCCGTCTGAAGATGAAATTGCAGCGGCCCGCGCCCTCGTCAACTGGCAGCATCTCATACTTGATGAAGAAGCCGGCACCGCATTCCTTGAAAAAGCAGGCATGGCGCTTGATCTTGGTGGCATTGCAAAAGGGTACGCCGCGGATGAGATAGTCCGTCTGCTGAAGGAAGCCGGCGTAGCAAGCGCCCTTGTTGATCTTGGCGGCAATGTGTATGTAATCGGCAGCAGGCCCGCCGACAGCGGAAAATCTGGTGTTGGAAGCAGGTCTTCTGGTACTGCTGAATCTGCGTCCCTGGAAGCATGGCGTGTGGGCATTAAGAACCCGTTCAAGCCGGAAGAAGGTGCAGGCCTGCGTGTCGACGTTTCTGACACGTCGGTGGTTACATCCGGCAATTACGAGCGCTATTTCGAAAAAGACGGCATCCGCTACCACCACATCATTGACCCGAAAACAGGCCGGCCCGCAGAAAGCGGACTTGTGTCGTGCACGATAATTGACAGATCATCTCTTATTGCAGACGTACTTTCAACGACAGTTTTTGTCATGGGAAGAGAAAACGGATTTGATTTATTGGAAAAAGAAGGAAAGGAAGGCGTCTGCATATCATCTGATGGTACCGTTGGCGTAACCAATGATATGCAGACTCAGGTTAAAACTCTCTCTGATGATCTCAGACGATAACTACAGAGTTGTCAGTGTAGGAGAATGGAGCCGGAACATACTTGTCAGCAGCCCAGTCATTTTCCCATCTCTTTCCGTCCAGTAAATAACGGAACTGATATTCACGGCCTGCTTCAAGTGTAATCTTTACCTTGAAAGTACCGTCCTTAAGCTTTTTCATAGGAGTGTCTACGCTGCTCCAGCTGTTGAAGTCTCCTGCCAGCCAGACCTGCTCTGCTCCCTTTGCTGCTTCTGGAGAAAGCTCGAAAGTTACAGAACATGTGTTCTTTGTTTTGTTGTAAGTCTTATAAAGAGCCATACTAATTCTCCCTTAACGGTTTTCTTTATATAGAAATAATGTAGCGCATTGAAGATGTAAAAAAAAGGAAATATATACAATTTACTAGGATTTATTACGAATTTGTTCAAAAATCGCATGTTTTTTTGTCAAAAATGGTGAGTGATTGCGTAAATTGTTGATATGCAGTATTATACGTGTCCGAAACGTAGTTTCATTACATCCGCTTGATTTATCCAAATTGCAGGGCGGACGCCGGAATTAATCAACGTGCTTTTTCCGGAGAACTTGCTAAAAAGGAGTTCCTTATGGGTACTGTCTTAAACACCAATCATTACTTATTTACATCAGAATCAGTTGGCGAAGGCCATCCTGACAAACTGTGCGATCAGATTTCAGATGCAATTCTTGACCGCTGTCTTGAGCTTGATCCTAATGCTCATGTCGCATGTGAAACGTATTCAACGACAAACCTCATCCTCGTGGGTGGTGAAATCGGTTTCCAGGACCCGAATCCTGAACTGCCGGAGATTATCGCAAAGGAAGCAGAATCAATCGCCCGCAAGGTTGCCCTCGATATCGGCTACGATTCAGCAGAAAAGGGACTGGACGGCGCACATTGTGAGTTCATAAACCGTCTTCACGCACAGTCTCCTGACATCAATCAGGGTGTTGTAGGAAAAGGCCTTGATGAATATGAAGGCCAGCAGGGAGCAGGTGACCAGGGCATCATGTTCGGTTTTGCCTGTGATGAGACACCGGAACTTATGCCGGCGACACTTCATTACGCACATCAGCTGCTGCTGAAGGCAACTGAGCTCAGGAAAAACGGTGCAATCAGCTGGCTGCGCCCGGATGCAAAGAGCCAGGTAACCATTGAATACGACGGATACAAGCCGGTCCGCATTGATACGGTAGTAGTTTCACATCAGCATGATCCGGATGTGGAGTACGACACAATCAGAAATACCATCATTGAGAAGGTTATCAAGCCGGTACTTGAACCGACGGGACTTCTTGATGCGGATACGAAATACTACATCAATCCGACGGGTAAGTTCGTAACAGGCGGTCCTGACGGAGATGCAGGCCTTACCGGACGCAAGATCATCGTCGACACATACGGCGGAATGGGACGCCATGGCGGTGGTGCATTCAGCGGCAAGGATCCGTCAAAGGTAGACCGTTCAGCGGCATACATGGCCCGCTACATTGCCAAGAACGTAGTTGCCGCAGGGCTTGCAAAGCGTGCTGAAGTACAGCTCGCCTATGCTATAGGAGTTCCGTTCCCTGTCTCAATTATGGTCGAGACATTCGGTACAGAAACAGTTGAGCGCACGACGATTGAAGCTGCTGTGAAAAAAGTGTTCGACTGTACACCGGCTGGCATCGTAAAGACGCTCGGACTGAAGAAACCTGTCTACAGACCGACAGCTTCTTACGGACACTTCGGTCGCGAAGGATTCAGCTGGGAAAAAACAGACAAGGTTGCCGAACTTCACGCTGCAATAAAGTAAATCCGTGATTAAGCTGTTGCCTCCGGAAGGCATAGATCAGGTGTTCAGGGCTTTCCAGGCGGAAAATCCTGAGCCTGAGACCGAACTCGAATCAACAAACGCATTTACACTTCTCGTCGCCGTCATGCTTTCCGCTCAGGCAACTGACAGAAGCGTGAATCTTGCTACACGTAATCTGTTCCCGGTCGCCGATACTCCCGAAAAAATGCTTGCACTTGGGGAAGACGGACTTATCCCGTATATCCGGAGCATCGGGCTGTACCGCGCAAAGGCAAAGAATGTCATAAAGACGAGCCAGCTGCTTGTGGAAAACTTTGGCTCGGAGGTCCCTGCTACACGCTCTGAACTTCTTACACTCCCCGGAGTGGGCCGAAAGACGGCGAACGTCATTTTGAACGTGCTCTATGGTCAGAAAACAATGCCCGTCGACACGCATATCCTGAGGATAGCGCCGCGAATTGGACTTGCTGCCGGAGCGACGCCTGATGCTGTTGAAGAAGAACTTTGCCGCGTAATTCCGGACAGATACATGAAGCATGCGCATCACTGGCTTGTGTTGCACGGCCGGTATGTGTGTACGGCGCGTTGCCCGAAATGCAGTGAATGCTGCATCTGCGGAATTTGCCTGAAAAACATGTGATTGCCTTACAGCACTTTCTGCCACCCGCAGTATTTCAGTTGATTGCAGGAATTACAGTAAAGTACGTTGCAAGTCGGGAAAATGCGCGCGGCTGCTGCTCAGTCGACGTCTTCTGCACTGAAGAAGAGCAGCAGCGCGCCAATTCCACCCAGAATCGTGATGCAGAGTTCAGAGAAATGCACTCCCGCCACATCAATGAGCCGTCCGCCTGCCACACTTGCGATAATGCCGCCAATCGTTGTGGCTGTAGTGACCAGAGACTGCGCTTTTGCCATATCTGCCTTTGAGAACAATCTGCTTACGTAATGAACTGACGCCGGAATGAATAACGCGTAGGAAAGTGCCTGCGGGAGCTGTGCAAGGTAGAGCGTCGTGACAGAATCTGCCAGGTAGAAACTCAGGAACCGGATGAAAAAGCCGATGCCTGAAATGCGCAGAAGAGTCCTGCAGCTTGATTTTGAAAGAAAGTACGAGAAGAGCATCATGCCCGGCAGTTCGAGCATTGCGGCAACTGCGCCCGCAATTCCCATGGATGAACTGTCACCGCCTACGTCACACGCAATCTGGAACAGGTAACTTGTCGTGAAACAATGTGACGTGAAAAGGCATGCCACACTCAGAAGGAACAGCAGGAAGCGCTTGTTGCTGAAGAGGAAGGCTCCCAGACTTTGTGCGGCGGGCGCGCTGTCTTGAATGCTGGCACCGGTCTGACTGCCGTTACCAGCCTGATTTGCAGGATCTGCCTGCGGGGCAGTCGCGTTTGAAAGCGGGGCGTCACCAGCGGGCGTTTTATGCATGGTGCAGAAGGGCAGCGTTGTGAGTATGAAAAGGATGCAGCATGCAATTCCTGTCACCGGAATTACCATCTCGGAGTATTGCACAATCAGGAAACCCATGATTGTGGAGACGACCGCGTATCCGAAAGAACCGAACGCGCGGCAGAGCCCGAAATTCATGTGACATCCTGCGTCTTCAAGTTCTACGGACACCGCATTTACGAACGGCTGCAGAATATTGATGAAGGCGATTACTCCCGTAATGACTATTGCCATAAGCAGGTCTGCGTTTGGCAGGATGAGCAGGATGGCGCTGAAAACTATGCACAGCAGCGTAAACATGATGATGACGAACTGCAGTGAAAGCCGCTTGTATTTATCTATCGCTGCGGCAACAATGGGCTGGAAAATCATCATCAGGACATTGCTGGCAGCTATAGTCAATCCGATTGTGGAGTTGGAGTAGCCTTTTGAGATCATGAATGCAGAGATAAAGCCTGCTGCTGCACAGACTGCAATCCAAAACAGTGCATTCATCAGTGAATATTTCAGTTGAGGATGGGCAATTTTCCTGGTCATATGTGTTTAATAATGTGGCGGGCGGCGGTTAGGGATTTCGCCTTCCTGAGCCTCAATGAGTTCTTCAAGTTTTCCTTTAAGGACGCGGTTTTCCGCCTTGAGGGCATCGACGGTTTTTCCCTGTTCAACTGCAATCCCCTGCAGTTTGTTCACAAAGTCCTCAAGATATGATAGTTTTATTTCAAGCGCCGTAATGCGGCTCTCTTCTTCAGTGGTCATACCGCGAGTATATCACTAAGGATGTACAACGTCCACGGATGGAAGAGTGCGCATCAGGTATTCTGGCGGATGTAAGGAGTTCTCATGAAAAAAACAGTTACTGCCATTTTTCTGCTTATCGCCATCTCCGGCATTTTTGCTTATCCGCTTTTTTCAGAGCCACTGCCGTCCTTCCCGCTCAATGCTGATAATGATGTGATGATGCTTGACTGGTTTTTCATGCAGCCATATAACGGCCTGCTTGACGATGCAGCGACCATCCTTGAGCTTGGCATGCTTGCCGCACCGGGTGCATTTCTGCTTGTGCCTGACGCTGACTGGTTATCCGACGGGCTGATGTATGCCGAAACAGGCATTATTGCGTTTGCTGAGCGTACGCTTCTGAAGAAAGCGGTGAGTCGGCCACGTCCCTACATGTATTATGATTCATATCCGCAGGATAAAGTGGATGAAGGCGATTGGAATGAGTCATTTCCATCAGGCCACACGACAATGTGCTTCATGAGTGCGTCTTACGTGACGTACATGTTCAATACGCGGTATCCTGATTCTCCGTGGAAGCTCCCCCTGATTCTTTCTGCCTATGGACTTGCTGCCGGAACCGGAGCAATGCGCATGGCAAGCGGCAATCATTTCCTGACAGATGTCCTTGCGGGCGCGGCGGTTGGAACAGCAACTGGCTTCATCATTCCGTGGGTACATGATCAAATCCGTGAAAAACTGAATGTAAAGAACTCCCGGATATCATTTTCATCCGGATTATCTCCATTTTCTCTTACTTTTAAAGTAAACTTTTAAGCCGTTTTCACAAAAACATGATATACTTAACATGTCATGAAATCGCCAGAAGAAAAGAAACAGACACGCCATCAGCGTGTGTGGACTTTTGCCCGGATATTTGTCTGCCCCTGGTTCAAGCGGATTTATCATATTGAAGCGGAAGATGCAACGCCGCGCATAAAAGACTTAGACGGTTCATATCTTGTCCTCAGTAATCACAACGGAAATCTTGACCCGGCTTTTCTGGGCATGAGTTTTCCGAAACAGATGTATTTTGTCGCGAGTGAGAATGTCTACCGCTCAGGTTTTTCCTCAAAGCTGCTCAGATGGGCATTTGAGCCTATCGCCAAGATAAAGGGCGCCTCAGATGCAATGACGGTTATGAAGATGATCCGCACGTTACGTTCCGGTATGAATGTTGCATTGTTCCCGGAAGGTAACCGCTCGTATAACGGACGAACCGGCGAGATTAACGTGGCGACAGGAAAACTCGTGAAAGTTTCTGGCGCGAATCTTGTAACATACCGGCTTGAGGGTGGTTATTTTACGACACCACGTTGGGCAAAGACTGTCCGTAAAGGTAAACAGTACGGCCATGTAGTCAATGTCTACAAGAAAGAATACCTGAAGACACTTACTCCCGAGGAAATTGCCGCCCTGGTACGTGCTGACCTGCAGGAAAATGCTTACGAGAGACAGGCTGCCAACCCGATTGCTTACAAGGGAAAGCAGCTCGCAGAGGGCCTTGAATGTAGTCTGGCAGTGTGTCCGGAGTGCCGCTCAATCGGCTCGCTCGTAACTGAAGGAAACGCAATCCGCTGTAAGACATGCACGCTGTCGACGACGATCGACGAGTACGGCTACTTCGCGGATGGTTTTACATTCCACACCGTTGAGCAGTGGGATGATTTCCAGGCAGATTTTTTCAGGGAATTCACACAGGATGCGCTTAATGCCGCTGCAAATCCTGCTGTCCCTGATGAAGATCCGGAATCTGAAGAAAAGCCTGTTGCCAAGCCACAGGAGTTGTTCAGTGACGATAATGTCATGGTAAAGATTTTCAGGGAAGATCATACCGAACAGGTGTTAGGTACAGGTCAGTTCTGCATGTATGCTGATAAGCTCACGCTCGTTCTTGAAGATGGTACTGTGGCTATGGATTTACCGCTGTCGTCAGTTGCTGACATGTCGATTTTCGGCAGGGCGAACATTGTGTTCACGGCAGATGGTAATGTTCACTATGAAGCAAAATCAGAAAATCTGATTAACGCACGGAAATACCTGGCAGTATTTAAGAATATTAAAGCAGCCGGTGATAAATAAAAAACGGGAGGATTATGAATGGATTATTCAGGAAATAATCTTGCACTTTGGAATTTCGTCATCCAGTTTGGAATAATTGCCGTTATAATATTATTCTCAAACATCATCAGAAAAAAGGTGACTTTTGTCAGAAAGAGTCTTATTCCGACTTCTGTTCTGGCTGGTTTCATTCTACTTGGAGTGAAATACACAGGGCTTGTCCGCATTGATACCAATTTCCTTGAACAGCTGACCTATCATGGAATTGCAATCGGATTCATTGCCATGTCACTGCGTGTTCCTAAAAAAGACGACTCTGGTTCTGTCGGGAATGCAATCAGGAGTGGCTGTCTTATTGTAAGCACCTATCTTGTACAGGCTGTCACGGGACTTGTCATTTCTCTGGGACTTGCCTATACATTCATGCCGAATCTGTTCAAGGCATCTGGTGTCCTGCTTCCTATGGGATACGGACAGGGACCGGGACAGGCAAACAATGTCGGCCTTACGTACGAGGCGCTCGGATTTGAGGGTGGCCAGTCATTCGGTCTGGCAATCGCAGCTGCCGGCTTCCTGTGTGCATGTATCGTCGGCGTTATTTATTTGAACTATATAACGCGCAAGGGATATATCAAGCGTGAGGAACATGAGGATGTGTCCGGTTCGGTAACAGTAGATACTTTCCAGGATAAGGATGAAATTCCAATTTCTGAATCTATCGACAAGCTTTCCATCCAGATGGCACTTATCCTCTTGGTATATCTGTTTACCTATCTGGTGCTTCAGGGTGTATCAATCTTGCTGACAAATTATGCTCCGGGAGTTGCGAAAACGGTAAATCCGCTGCTGTGGGGCTTCAACTTCATCTTCGGTTCGCTTTTTGCAGTCCTTGCCCGTAAGATTTTCGGCCACCTGCGTGCGTCAAAGATTATGGGTAAACAGTACCAGAACAATTACCTTCTGAGCCGTATTTCAGGTCTTGCTTTCGACGTGATGATTGTTTCAGGAATTGCTTCAATTGACTTTGAGAAACTGAAGGGACTGTGGGTGCCGTTCGTCCTGATGGCTGTTGCCGGAGCTGTCGTTACGTTTATCTGGGTTAAGTTCGTCTGTAAACGGATTTATCCGGATTACGAGCAGGAAGGCTTTATCGGAATGTATGGAATGTTAACTGGAACAATCAGTTCCGGTATTCTGCTGGTACGTGAAGTTGATCCTAACTTCGAGACTCCTGCCGCGAACAATCTTGTCACGGGAAGCGGTCTCGGCATCGCGTTCGGCGCACCTGTCCTGCTTCTCATAAGTCTTGCTCCTAAGTCAACAGGAGCTACGTTTGCCGTTATTGGTCTGGCGCTCTCTTATCTGGCCATCTTGATAGGAATCATTGTGCTTTCTTTGAAGAAAGGAAAGAAAGACTAATTTAATCACAAGCATAAAAAAAGCCCGCAGCTTCAAAAGTTGCGGGCTTTTTTATTGCATTTGTAATTAAATTGTTGCCAGCCGGCAACAATTTAATTAGTTGTACAGTTCGCGTGCTGTGTACTTTGTATGCAGCAGGTGATGTGCCTTCTCACTGTTTGGCTCACCGAAGTACTCTTTGTAAATCTGAGTAATCAGTGGGTTCTGGTGTGAGCAGCGGATCTCGTGAGTTGCATCGTCCTCATACAGGGCAGCAGCTCTCTTCTCGCGAAGCTCATCGCAGTGACCGTATGGCTGTCCACCACCGGTAACACATCCACCCTTACATGCCATGACTTCGATGAAGTCGTAAGGTCTTTCCTTTCCTTCAGCAGCTGCCTTGCGGATTTCCTGGATAACAGCATCAACATTACCCATCTGGTGGATAACACAGAGCTTAACCTTTGTTCCGTTCAGGTCAACTTCAGCTTTCTTTACGCCTTCAAGACCGCGTACTGGTGTGTAGTTAACATCGCCGGGTTCTTTTCCGACAACCAGCTTGTATGCTGTGCGGACTGCAGCTTCCATAACACCACCGGTTGCACCGAAGATTGTTGCAGCTCCAGTGTATGGTCCGATTGGGCTGTCAGCCTCAGAATCTGCGAGGTCAGCAAAGTTGATGCCAGCCTGGCGGATAAGAGCAGCGAGCTCGCGTGTTGTGAGTACCTTATCGATATCCTGAGCGCCAGAAGACTTCATATCGTCGTTGCGG
This sequence comes from Treponemataceae bacterium, assembly GCA_045640805.1. GTDB lineage: Bacteria > Spirochaetota > Spirochaetia > Treponematales > Treponemataceae > Treponema_I. The sequence goes on along the minus strand of JAZUFS010000073.1, from coordinate 150 downwards.
CGTGCTTCGTAAGCCTTTGCTGTACAAGGCATGATTGAAACGTGGTAGATCTGGTCAGCCTTCAGGCCAGCCTTCTCAGCCCAGTATGTCTTTGTAATGGCACCCTGCATCTGCTGTGGTGACTTTGCAGAAGAAAGGTTAGGCAGGAAG
>JAZUFS010000072.1:0-3308 GCA_045640805.1 Treponemataceae bacterium | reverse complement strand
AGAAGAACCATAAGAATCAGTGAAAAACGTTTCATAGATAATTCCTCCTATGTTTTTCTCGCCTTAAATTAAGCTATTTTCTAGTGTAGTTTCGTTCACCCTACTTTTCTATAAGAATTTTTCCCTACAGTAGTACTATTTTTGAAAAAATCATGTAAAATATTCCCGATAAAGGAGAAATTTTATGACTTATTCTGTGTCCGCCGCGACAATTGTCTGTATCTGGATTGTACTGCTTTTATGCCTTGCACTTGTGGTGGTTCCTTACATATTTATAAAGAAGAAATACAATACCGCAGGACGTCCTTTTTTCGTTGGCGCCCTTATTTTTGCGTTCTTTGCCATAGTACTTGAGACTGCTCCAAAGCAGTTGCTGCTTGCCGGCCTGGTTTCGTCCGGTGCAGGTAATCTCGTCATTGCACTTTCAGCAGCCCTTATGGCAGGTGTTTTCGAGGAAACTGGCCGCCTCTTTGCATTCTCCGTGCTTTTCAAGAAAAGCCGTGATAACGACGGCAATGCCCTTATGTACGGTGCCGGCCATGCGGGATGTGAAGTCATTCTTATTGTCATGTTCGCCATGATAAACAATCTGACTATGGCATCAGGCCTGAATGCAGGTAATGCAGAGGCATTGCTTTCACAGGTTGATGAAAGTCAGCGGGCTGTCCTTGAGGAAAGTTTCCGCCAGCTTTCGACGGCTAACCCGGGACTGTTTCTCGTGTCTGTAGTTGAGCGCATTGCAGCAGTCGCAGCCCACATCAGTATGTCAGTCGTAGTATGGGCCGCGTGCAAGAAACCCGGAAAACGCTGGCTGTTCCTTATTGCCATTCTGCTGCATACGTGGCTTGATTTTGTGCCGGGAATCTGCTCCCTGAACGGTGTCCCGACTGGTCTTGTTGAGTTCCTGACGTATTTATGCGCAGCACTCTGTGTCGTTGTGGCAATCCGTGTCTGGAAAACGGTGCTCAAGACAGAAGAGGCTGCTGCCTGATTTCTGACTGACGCCTAGAAAGAAATTTTCACCTGGGCATGAAGCTGCATGTCAAATGACAGCGACTTGCTCAGATTATCCTTGTTCCAGATGCAGATGTTGTCAATTCCACCAGAAACGGACAGCCATTCTGTAACAGGATATGATGATGCAAGTGAAGCCCTGAATGTATGTTCAACATATCCATCCGGATGTGACGGAGTTTCTGAAATATCTCTTGTTGAAGGAGTTCTGCTGATTCCGTAAGCCCAGTCACTTCCTACCGTATCATTGTAAATGATACCGTGTGCCATGTAGAATAAATCCAGTTCAGAAACCCAGTTTTTTGAAGTTGTATAGGTAGTCTTAATGTCACCGACAATACAGTCACCGCCGTATCTGTAACCAACTGGCGCTCTGTTATATGCTATGGTCGGAGAATTCTGATGGAATTCACGCGTGTAATCATACAGGCTTACGCCGTTTTGTCCTGTTGTAGAATCGTATTCTTCGCGCAGATACAGATATGGGTCTGTATACACTCCCTCAAGATTGAACCGTAACGTACCGTCTGCCACTGGCATTGCATATTTTACGCCGAGCAGTCCACCCATTTTGCCGGGTCTTCCGCCAGACTCAGACGCTGTTGTAGGCTCACCAGGCAGTGCACCTTCATCAACAACAAACTGACCGTACACATTCAGACCTTTGCAGACGGCAAAATCGGCATCGAATCCAAGCAGCGAATTTGCGTTACCACGGATGTACGTGTTGTGATAGAACATCATCGGATTAAAGAAACGGACATCAAATACGTTGTCCGCACTCTGATACATAATTCCTTCTGTTAATGCAAAATTCATTCTGTTGTTGAGGAACCAGAAATCAAAACGGTGTGCTATAAAGGCTTTTGTTCCATTTTCAAGGTTATTCTGATCCTGATTGTTAAGTACACTTTCAGGATGTGCAGAGAAATTTGTTACATAGGAATACTTGAATCTGTCAAAATAGGTCGTGAACCTGATTGTGTTATCGTAATTCTGATTACCGCCAAGATACAGGTTTCCGGTCTCACCATTGCCCCACCGGATTGAATCTCTTCCCAAAAGCACGTTCCAGTGTGCGTCGCCAAACGAAACAAATGCTGTTTTGGGGAAGTTGAAATTGATATAATCAAGTCCTCCCGAGCCAAGGAATGGAATGTTTACATTGAAATTCGGCGCATACAGCGTGTTGGGTTCAGTTCCATCCCCGCGACCGGATTCATAGCCGACATTAAAGCCGCTTTCAAGATAAATATTGTCTGCGGCATACAGGCCGTATTCAAAGTTTATTGGCCATGAACGGTCGTTATAACCATAGAACCAGTCTTCTTCCTGTGCATAATCAGTGGAGTTCGTGTGGACATACATTTCAGGAACGACTGTAACTTCATAGTCAGCACCAAATCCGTCGGCATATTGGGCGCGGTTATCTTTATAGAGCGCGTCATGAATTTTATCGTAAAGGATGCGGCTGGCTTCAGTTTCAATCCCGCCGCCTACCTTGTTGAGCATACCTTTAAGTTCATCTGTAGACCACGGACCTGCTGATGAAGGGAGTGCGTATCCTTCATACAGGTAAAGGCTGACCATATCTTTATAAACCTGGGAATCAACATTCCAGACTTTCTGATCGTTCTGCTGTGCAGACAGAGCGCCGGTCACTAAAAGGAAACAAACTAAAATCAACAGAATCCTTTTCATCAAATTCCTCCGGAAATGTTCATTTATCTTGATGTTTTAAGGGTACGGGTTGCCTTGAAACGCTCGATTGCAATCTGCATGAGCTTTTCAATAAGGTCAGGGTAGCGCAGGCCTGAAGCTTCACAGAGTTTCGGGAACATACTGATGTTGGTGAAGCCCGGAATCGTGTTCAGTTCGTTCAGGTAGAGCTCGCCTGTCTTCTTGTCGATGAAGAAGTCGATTCTTGCCATGCCGGAACCGTCGAGTGCGCGGAATGCCTTGACTGCCATGTCACGTACTTCGCGAATGCGGCCTTCGTCGAGGTCGGCCGGAATGCGGAGTGCTGCACCATCCGGGTCAATGTACTTGGCGTCGTAGTCGTAGAACTCATGTGACGGGATTATTTCGCCCGGTGTGTAGACGGCGATGTCACGGAAGCCCGTAACAGAGCACTCGACTTCGCGTGCGGGAATGAATGCCTCAATCAGGACTTTGTCATCCCAGAGAAGCGCTTCGTCAATTGCCTTGATAAGTGCGTCGCGGTCTTCTGCCTTGTTTGCGCCGACAGAACTTCCTGCACGGCATGGCTTTACGAATACCGGCCACTCAAAGTC
>JAZUFS010000071.1:0-5232 GCA_045640805.1 Treponemataceae bacterium | reverse complement strand
TTGATGCACTCACTTCCATGATGAGCGCCATCATGGACCACGGAGCCATCTGATGAGCGGATTTGCCGCATACGAAAGCTGCACGCTCTGCCCGCGTAACTGCGGCGTGAACAGAAACGCCGGCAAGGCGGGTTTCTGCCGCGAGACAGCAGACCTCCGAGCCGCCGTCGCGTGTCTTCACTTTGGCGAAGAGCCACCGATTACCGTGTGGGCGGGCTCGGGCACCATCTTCCTTACCGGATGTAATTTGCGGTGCGCTTTCTGCCAGAACTACCAGATTTCACAATGCGGCTACGGCGAACCTGTAAGTACGAGCGGGTTCGCGGATATGTGCCTTAAACTTCAGGAGCTGGGCGCTGAGAACATAAACATCGTGACGGGAAGCCATGCCGTTCCGGCTATTGCGGCGGGGCTTGAAGCGGCAAAAAAGGCAGGGCTTACGCTCCCTGTCTGCTGGAACTCAAGTGCGTACGAAAGCGTCGACACGCTCGAAATGCTAAAAGGCCTTGTCGACATATGGCTGCCTGATCTGAAAACGCTCAACCCCATGATATCTGACGCGGTGTTCAAAGCCGCCGACTACCCGGCCGTCGCCAAAAAGGCAATCCGCTGGATGGTGCAGAATACAAAGGCGCGATTTGCTTCTGTTACAGGCACTTCCGCGCAGATTGAAGCTGCAAAGCAGGCAGAACGCGAACTGGGCGAAGAATCCGCTGACGGCACATTTGTCAAAGACAAGATGCTTTCGGGCGTCATCATCCGCCATTTAGTGCTGCCAGGCCGCATGGACGACACCCGGCTCGTGCTCGACTGGCTTAAGAAGACTGCAGACCGCGACGATGACCACGCCGCATGCATTTCACTCATGTCACAGTACACACCGGTCAGTATTCCAGACGGCATCTTCACGCCAGCAGAAAAGGCTGCGCGCGAGGCAGCACTGCGTTCGTTCAGTAACCGGCTCCTCACAAAAGATGAGTTCCAGCAGATACGTGATATGATTGCCGACTATGACTTTCAATACCTGTTCTATCAGGAGTTAGAGGAAGACACGGAATGGCTGCCAGATTTCACACGCCCGCAACCGTTCAGTTACAAGCTCGCGACGCCGGTGTGGCACGCAGCAACATGAAGCACAGGAATGGGACTCTATTGTAGTACATCCGTATACTGCAATTCCCTAGCTGTCCCATCTTTTGCATAAACGTATACCTGCCCGGTGGCATGGTCGAATTTGCAGATTTCCGGAATAGAAACTGGATTGACATAACCATTCCCTGCATATTTATAACTATTTATTGAAATCCATGTCACTCCATTTGCTTCTTGAAGGAATACCCTATTTGCATTCGGAATTTCCAACACATTTTCTTGATTGCCTGTTTCTTTGTTGAATACTCCCAGCTCCAGGCCTTCAAAATCCTTTCCTGGATTACCGTTATAGTACAAAATACGATATTTGTTTTCTGTAGATGTCATATTCTCAACATACTTATCGTCTAAGTGAACATTAAGATAGTCAACTTCTATTGATTCACCATAAGAAACGCTAAAGAGAGCTTGTTTCAGCAATTTTTCCTGTCCATCAGAATTCAAGAGCAGAACACCAAGCTTATTATCAGAAGTTAGCCACGCGTTTGTCAGAAACTCACTAACCCCATTTACTCCAAGCTTCTCTTCCATGAAATTCTCACCAAAGAAATCCGAATACCTCATTTCCTTTTCAATTTCATGCCGGCTAAGATTAATTACGTAATAGCAAATTGAATTATCATTTATACAGATAGTATCTTCTGCAGGTCCAAACATATAATATTGATTGTCATAGAAAACAACGTTCATCTCAAGACCAAGCCTTATGCTTTCTTGCACACAAAAAGTATCCTGTAATATTCCATCAGCATCATATTTTGCAAAAAGCGTCCCATTATCAGGATTTCCGTAGGATTTCACCCATAAGGTTCCAACCCCATCTTGTTCTTTGCTCAGAGCTGCAAGGCTATAGGGTTTGCTTTTGAAGCCGTCGTAACTGAAATCCTTGAATTCTATTTTACCTGATTCGATATCAATTCGTATAAGATTATATGTTTTACCGTAACCAATTATCCAGATAGATTTGTCCAGAAGCGTCATATCAATGATATCAAGAGTTCTTCCATCCTTTGCCAAGGATATCTCTTTGACCAACAAACCAGTTTCTGAATTCCAGATTTGTATGGAACTTGGATAATTTGTGGCTGCAAAAACATAATCATCAGACCATTCTGTAGCTTCTATATTCTTAAAGATTTCGGCATCTTCTTTTTCTTCAGATTCTATCCAACACGAACCAAGCAAAAAGATTAATACGATGGAAAATAGAACATTCCGGACTTTCATCACAATCTAACCTTTAGCAGTGATACAGTTGTTGTTGGATAATATGTTACCCATGTTTTTTCATATTTCCACCCAAGAACACTTACTGTTATGGAAGCGGTTCTTTTTACCGATGAGCCGAAAATATCATCAGGGGAAACAAGATTACCAGCAAAAATATCCGAATCTAAGTCAACACCATTTTTCTTCCACGCTGTATATACTACCTTAGTACAATACGTATTGCTTTTTGTCAAATCGTGACTAGTATCACCTGTTCCTAATAATTCCCACCATGGTAAATTGTAAACAGCTTTTGTGTCATAATATATTTTTTTTGCATCATTAATAGCAGCTCTCGCTTTTGTTGCTGAATAATTTTTCGGATGTAAAGCAGCAAATCTTCTGGCCTTCGTATATGTATAGATTGGTTCTAAGCAAGCATATCCCCATCTATCAGGATCCGTATCCAATCGTTCATTATTGCTCCTGTTATCATTATTTTCTGGTTCAGCAGTATAAACGCAAAAGCACGAATCTTTTTTTCCATTCAATTCATAATCTTTACTGGAAAATATTCCTCCATGTGACCAAACACCTGCTATTCCGTATGCTAGAACTTTACTAATTGTAAGTAAAACATCTCCGTCGGACAGCTTTTGTCCCACATTTTCTATCAAAGGAGTGGAAAATTCCGAACTTGACGAGGCTCTCTCTGTTGAAATTACTGTATTGCATGCCTCGACGTGTTTTTTCCATTTTTCTTTGATTTCATTAAATTTTTCTTCTTCATCAATATACGATAAAACTTTCCGCAGTTCATTCCAGTCCTCCTTTCTCAGAATCATTTCAAGAACAAGATCAGCAGATAATTCATTTATTTCAATATCATCATAAGCGTCGCATAAAATACTTTTCGGTACTATCTTTCCGTTCCCAATGTCTTTCAAAGTTTCTAAAATACCATAATATTCTGCAAGCGAATCAAGCTCATCGGTAACTCCATTCAATGCAGCCCTGCCAATTGATGAGTTTTCTTCAACCCCAATTGATGACTCTACAGTGACTTCCAGTTCATCACTATTTTCAATAATCATTCTTTTTTCAGCATCTGAAAGAGTTATCCACATTTCTGCAAATATTTCATCTTCAGTATAGCCTTCTTGATTACCATCTTCTGCCAATCTTGTTATACGTGCATTGATTGCTCGTTCAGAATTTTCATCAGGATTTATCAAAAACAAAGAAAAAGACTCTTTAGCATTTTTCTCGTAATATTTTTTTGTTACAAAGCTATCATCCCTTTTGATTTCACTACTATCAATAACTACTGCCTGGTGGTTACATGATATGAACAACAGACTACCCAGCACACTAACAAAGATTAATGTTAAGATTTTTCTCATAAACTCTCCTCTCTTTAATAGTTCATTATTCTCAATCATACATGATACTCTAAAAAGAAGCAAGAAATAACAAAAATCTATTCCAACGGCCACATCTACATCAGCAGTAAGCCCTGGACAATCAGGAAGACGGCGACGGTGTACGTCAGCATGACAGTGAAATGCTTTTTCGGAATATAGTCACGCAGATCCGAGAAGCGGACAGAGAAACATGAAAAATCTGAAATGAAGAACAGGACCGCGCCGATATACACGACAAGTGCACTCGGAGTGCGGAGCGTCATGTACTGCATAAGGGCGAAAATGTTCATGGCGCCATTTGTCAGAATGTAGAAGGTCATCGGCGGGCGAAGGACGGCGGGAGTCGATTTCCGGAAATGCATCGTCAGGAAAACGTCCGCGGCAACGTACACTGCTGCAACGGGAATGATGACACCCCAGGTTACTGACGCGTAATTGATGTGCCCGCAGTACGTCATGACGAGGAAAACGTGCGTCGCGAAGAAAGCGGCACCACCGAGGGCAAACCACTTGTGTCCCTTGGGGATGAGCAGTATGTCGCCAAGCCAGGATGCGATGAGCGCGCCGACGAGTGGCCAGCAGACAGTATCTGCAGTCAGGAAATAGTACGCGACAATGCACGGCACAATGAAAGGCTTTGAGTACTTACGGCGTTTCTCATCATCCTTCCAGCTTGAGATGAGATGAGCTGTCGTGAATCCTGCAAGCAGAATGAGAAAAAGAATCTGTAAAACCGTCACTATGCACCTCCTGTCGCTAGCATATTGTAAAGCAGGATTTGAAATTTCGCCAATAAAAAAAGCGTAGAGTGGCATTTTCCTTGCAAAATTTGCGTGATGAAGTACAATATTTGATATGAAATTTACCGGTACAGCAATCCCGCTGGGAGCATTACGCACAAAGAACAGCTCGGGTTCAGGCGAATTCCCTGATCTCATTCCGTTTGCAGACTTCTGCAAGAAGGCAGGCCTTTCTGTCATCCAGCTGCTGCCGGTCAATGATACCGGTACTGAAAGTTCACCATACAGCGCACTTTCTGCATTCGCACTGCAGCCGCTGTATATCAGCGTAACCGCACTGCCGGAATTAAGCGGCGGGCTAAAGGCAGACAGTGCCACTACCCTCACTGCCGCACAGAAAAAACTCGTGGCGGAGGCGAAAAAACTGCACGACAAGCACGAAGACGAAGCGCGCTACAACTACCGGACACTCCGGTCAGAAAAGCTCAGTCTTCTGCGTTCCGTGTATGATACGCTGGCCGCTTCTGATGTACCTGAGGCGCTTGAAAAGTGGATTAAAGCACATCCGTGGGTGAAAGAATACGCCGTCTTCATGACACTCAAAAACCAGAACTTTGAGGCATCATGGCAGTCATGGCCAAAATATAAGAAAATTACCCCCGCAAAGCTCGACGAACTCTGGAACGAGCCGGCCCGTAAGCATGACC
>JAZUFS010000070.1:0-1828 GCA_045640805.1 Treponemataceae bacterium | reverse complement strand
CTTGTCTCTGTAACAGGAAATCGTGCTGTTCTTGAAGTCCTTGTTTCCACAGCAGTAGCTCTGCTTGTCTTCTTTCTTGTCCGGCTTATGAGCGGCAGGCTTGATGATGGGCGCCGTAAGCTCGGTCTCGCGGATGTGTTTTACTCCGGAGCCATGGGCGCGTATCTTGGGTTTGCTCTCTGGATTGAAGCCTGCGTGCTTGCGTGCGTTCTTGCGCTCATCGTAGGCGTGGTGAATGTGGCGTTTGCACAGAAAGAGTCGCTTGACCGTGAGCGTCCTGAGTTTGAAGCAGCGTTTGCGCGGCATCAGGCCCGAAGCAAGCCTATCCCGTTTGTTGCATGCCTTGCAGCAGGCGCGCTTGCCGTGAAACTGATCGAAGCCCTTCGTTAATGTGAACCTGCTGTAAAAGGCTGGTTGCCCTCATCTGCTGGCTGTGAACTTTCTCACAGCTTTTCGTTGAATTCTCCCTCATATCCGCATGGAAAGTTATCGACAAATGAGTTTAATTTTGCTAAAATATCTTAAGTAAAGTTAAAGTTTTTGTAGTCCGGATGCAGCTTGTGCTCATCCCGGGACATAACGGAGGCACTATATGAAAAACGCATACGTAAGTCGCGTGTTTGAGCAGGTAAAGGCAAAGAATGCTAATGAGCCAGAATTCCTGCAGGCTGTTCAGGAAGTCCTCGAGACTCTTGAACCTGTTGTAGAGCAGATGCCGGAAATCGAGAAGAACGCAATCCTCGAGCGCATCGTAGAGCCAGAGCGTGTAATCATGTTCCGTGTACCATGGATGGACGACGCTGGTAAGATTCAGGTCAACCGCGGTTACCGCATTCAGTTCAACAGTGCCATTGGACCATACAAAGGAGGCATCCGCTTCTCTCCAGAAGTAAACCTTTCAGTCCTCAAGTTCCTCGGATTCGAGCAGACATTCAAGAACTCACTGACAACACTTCCTATGGGCGGTGGTAAAGGTGGTGCAGACTTCGATCCACACGGAAAGAGTGATGCAGAAGTAATGCGCTTCTGCCAGTCTTTCATGACAGAGCTCTATCGCCATATCGGTGCAGATACAGACGTTCCTGCAGGTGATAAGGGTGTAGGTGGACGCGAAGTTGCTTACATGTTCGGTCAGTACAAGAGAATCGTAAACGAGTTCACTGGTGTTCTCACAGGAAAGGGACTCACATTCGGCGGTTCACTCATCCGCACACAGGCAACTGGTTACGGACTTATTTACTTCGCACAGGAAATGCTCAAGAAAGTCGGCGACGACTTCAAGGGTAAGACATGCGTTGTCTCAGGTTCAGGAAACGTTGCAGTATACGCAGCAGAAAAGCTTATCCAGCTTGGTGCAAAGCCAGTTACACTGTCTGACTCTAACGGATACATCTACGATCCAGACGGAATCACACAGGAGAAACTCGACTGGGTCAAGGAACTCAAGTTCACACGCCGCGGCCGCATTTCTGAATATGCAAAGCAGTTCCCGTCAGCAAAGTACTTCGAAGGAAAGAAGGTCTGGGAAGTTAAGTGTGACTGCGCATTCCCATGTGCAACACAGAACGAGCTGCTCGGTGAGGATGCAAAGAAGCTTGTTGCAAACGGCGTAAAGCTCGTTGCAGAAGGCGCTAACATGCCATCTGACCTTGATGCAGTAAAGACATTCCTTGAGAACAAGATCCTCTATGCTCCAGGAAAGGCTTCAAACGCTGGTGGTGTTGCAACATCAGGTCTCGAAATGAGCCAGAACTCAGAGCGCCTCTCATGGTCAGCTGAAGAAGTTGATGAGAAGCTCCACAGCATCATGATCAACATTCACGAGAAC
>JAZUFS010000069.1:0-4818 GCA_045640805.1 Treponemataceae bacterium | reverse complement strand
AGAGAAAAGACCATTTTCGAAGCCATGGCCGAGCTCAGAAAAAAATATGATTTTGAAGAAGACGTTTTTGATTTTAGCGCGCATCTTCAGAAGCTCAGGGAAGAAGAGCCCTATTACGGTCGCGAAAGTGCCGAACACCTGTTCGACGAGGACTGAGCATGAAAAAGCTTTATCTGCTTGATACGAATGCGGTCTCTGAAATCATGAAACCTGCTCCCGGAAAGACGTTTGTCGAGAAACTTACTGAAACCGAGGAGCGCTGCGTTATTTCTTCGACGACATGGAATGAGCTGGTGTATGGGATGAATCTTCTGCCGCCTGGCAAGAAGAAAGCGTTCCTGTCAGCCTTCCTTTTTGATGAAGTCCAGCGCAAGTTCGAAATCATCCCGTACGATGACCATGCCGCCCTGATTCACGCAGATGTACGGATGCGCCTGAAAGAAGCGGGCACACCCGTCGACTATGAAGACAGCGAAATCGCATCCATCGCAATCGCGAATCAGCTCATCCTCGTCACCAATAACGCAAGGCACTTTGAGGCAATCAGCCAGGTGGACTCAGTCTTCCGCTACGAGATATGGTAAAAATCTGAGCACTAATCGCGAGAATGCAGGAAGTTTGCTGCGATGTTTTCTCTCTACGCCCCGTAGATTTACACATCCCGCTTCAAGATGCTAATCTGACGGTATGAAGATACTTGTACTTAATGGCAGTCCCAAGAAGAAGAGCGACACCATGCGGCTTACCGACGCATTTGTACGCGGGCTTAAGAAAACCGGTGATCACGACATTACGATTGTAAACGTAATTGATAAGCAGATTGCGCCTTGCCGCGGCTGTTTCGGCTGCTGGCAGGTGAAGGACGGCCACTGCGTCATACAGGACGACCAGAACGCTATCCTGGACCTGTACCGGGATATGGACCTTGTCATCTGGAGCTTTCCGCTCTACTGCTACGGAATGCCGAGCCACATCAAGGCGGTACTCGACCGCACAATCCCGCTTAATCAGATGAAGATGGAAATTGTCGACGGCCATACGCGGCATATCCCGCTCGTCGACTTTTCGCGCCTTCACACGGTCGTCATTTCAGGCTGCGGTTTCCCTAACAGCGAGCACAACTTTGAGGCGCTTGACCGCGAGTGCGAGCTTTCGTTCGGCAATCTGACAAAGATTTTCGTGCCTGAAACGCCGCTTCTGAACGTGCCGCTTGCAGCCTGCGTCGCTGATCCGAAGATTGCCGCGTTCGAGCGTGCCGGTGAAGAGTATGCCAAGAGTTACAGCTTATCCGCTTCGACGCTCGCTGACCTTCAGAGCCTGATGATCCCGATGGAAGAGTACATCAGGAACATAAACGGCGTCGTGTAAAAGACAGCCCGCTGACAGGAGGACGAAATGAATCCGGAAAAGACAGGCGCGCTCATCCGCGAGATGCGCATAAAGAAAGGACTTACCCAGAAGGAACTTGCAGAAGCAGTCTGCGTTACTGACAAGGCTGTCTGCAAGTGGGAGACGGGCCACGGCTGTCCTGACATAACGCTGCTCTCTCAGCTTTCAAAAGTGCTCGAAGTCGACATCCAGAGCATTCTGCAAGGCGGGCATACGGTGCACCGCCAGCTTGGAGGAAACATGAACCGTCTGAAATTTTACCGCTGCCCCACATGCGGCAACCTCATTTCATCCGTGAAGGAGGTCGAGCTCAGCTGCTGCGGCAACAGGCTCGCGTTTATTACGGGAACGGAATCAGATGAGGAAAAGTACTGCCCGGTTATAAGCGAGTTCGACGGCCAGTATTCGGTCAGTTTCAAGCACCCCATGACAAAAGACGACTACATCGCGAACGTCATTGTCGTCCGTTACGACCAGCTCATGTGCGTGAACATGTACCCCGAGCAGGAGGCAATCTTCACGCTGCCCCAGCTTGGCGGCATCCGCATGTACATCGTGACAGGCAAGAGCGAGCTTATCCCTGTAAAGATATAAAAGGCACAGGCTTTTTTCAGGCTTTGTCAGCGAACCAGTTTTCGAGCTTCAGTCCGAACTCATCCTTGAGTGGCTTAAAGTGCTTTTCATTCCGTGTGACGAGCGTCAAGGCGTTTGTGACGGCGATGGCTGCAATCTGACTGTCGCCGTACGGAAGTACAACGCCTTTTCTTTCAAGTACCGCCCTCATTTCAGCATGCATGCGCGCATCTGCTTCCGAATAGCCGATTACAGGGAAGTTGTCACAGACATCATCGTTAATGAACTTGAGAAGTTCCGTTTTCCACCTGCTTTCAGGAAGCCGTTCCGCGCCGTACAGCAGTTCGTGCAGCGTGAAGACGCTCATGCAGCAGTCTGAGCTGTGCTCGGTCAGTTTCTTGATGACGCTGAACGAAGGCGCATTCTTAATGACTTCGCTTATGATATTTGCATCAAGAAGATAGTTCTGGTCACTCATCCGCAGCTTCCTGTGTGTCCCCGATGGTGTCTTTGAAAAGGGCAGCTTCATCGGTGAACGGCACTGTTTCTTCGTTTCTGGCACTGCTGAAAATCATGTCTATCTCTTCATCATTCATGCTGCCACCATTCCGTTTCCGGAAATCAGCAGCGCGCTCTACAAAACTTTTACCCATGTTTGCTTTTTTAGCCTGAGCGACAAGGGCGTCGTAATCATCAGAAGATATGAGGACTGCAACATCCTTGTTGTGACGTCTTAATCTGACTGGGCCATTCGTTTCAACCTGATGAATGAAATAGGGAAGTTTGTTTTTAGCTTCAAAAATCGGAATTGCTGCCTGCATTGCGTCTCCTTGATATGTCTATAATATAAAATTAAAATAGCCATACTGTCAATGAAAAGCGACTTGGTGCCATTCTGCTTGAAAACACAACTTTATGGGTGCTTGATGAAAGGGGGTTCATGTGTTTAAATAAGGCATAAATTACAGTCATTTCAAGGAAGAAGTTAAAAATGTTTGAAATTGCATATTGGGAAATGTTTACAGCGATTACTCTCGCCATGCTTGCAGTAAGCCTTATCTGGCTCGCCAGAACAACGGAAGGCTTTTGTGGCCGCGAAATCAGGCTCATCCTGTTTTATATCTGTATTGTTGTCATCTTCAGATTTGTTTATTTTCCGCTCCATCTTGTGGAAGGCAAGATAGCGCCACTTTGTTTTGACAGCTCAAAAATCATGCCGCTCTGGCTGAACCTTGTGCCATTAACGTTCCTGAAAGAGCGTTATGACGGTTGGCTGATCAACGTCATAGGCAACATCCTCATGTTTGTACCGGTCGGCATTGTATGGCCGTTCTGTTTCAAGAAACTGAACTCGTATGGGAAAGCAGTGCTTGCTGGCGGTGGCTTTTCGCTGTTTATAGAACTTACCCAGCTTTGCTTTTACGACCGCGGAACCGACATTGACGACCTTATTTTGAACACAGCAGGTGCTGCAATCGGCGCCGCAATCTACTTTCTTGTAAAGCGGGCCGCCAAAAAGAGAGCGGCGTCTACAGGAAAGGATTTACAATCCTGACGCCATTCACCGTCTGACCGTTGTTCATGTCTTCCGTATATAGGACTGAACAACTGGCCGCGGCTGCACTTGCGATAATCAGTGAGTCAAAAAGAGAGAAATTTGTCTGCCGCGTTATTTCAATGGCGCTTTCTATAAGCAGCGGATTAATCTGAACGGTAGGTGTGTTTGTCCACAGTGCATGAACAATCTGCTTTACAATCATCTTGTCCTGGTTCAGTTTTCTTATGCACACATTGCTGAATTCCTGAAGCACCTGAGTTGATATGACGGCATGCTTATCAGCCGTGCATTGAGAAAATAAAGCACGCGCCATCTTCTGTTTCTGCCTGTCACGTGAGTCCTGAAGATAGACCAGAATGTTTGTGTCAAAGAAGACTTTTTCTGAATCAGCGCTCATACAATTCCTCCCGCGTCCATGTTATGCCGTCAGAAGTGACAGGATGTGCATCCATTTGGGTGAACATATCGGTGACCCAGGAAGATTCCTGTTTTTTCTGGATGAACTGCTGTGCCATTTCAAGAAGTTCTGTGCATGCATCTGCAGAAAGTCTGTTAATAAGCGTAATCAGATCCTTCTTTACACTTGAACCGGATACTGTATCTGATGAAGAGCCGGTATATGTTCCTTTTGAAAGAGTTCCGTATGCAGGCTCTGGTTCTGCTGCGTACAGCCCGCCTGTGGCGTTTTCGGTAACATACAGATTATCAGGCAGGGAACTCAAATCATACAGTGGTTTGATTACTCCGTTGTCGATGAGAAATTGATATGAGACGCCGTAAATCCTGCTGAGTCGTCTGACTATTTCAACTGATGGCTCAACTTCGCCAGATTCATATTTCATGTATGCCTGTCGTGAAATGCCCAGTTCTTTTGCGAGTGCGCTCTGAGAATACCTGTTTTCTGTCCGCAGTTTTATCAGAATGTCTTTCATACTTCTAATATAGGCACTATTTGCTAGAATGGCAAGAATAATTACTGAAATGGTATTGAAAAGTTACATATGCGAGTCAAGAAAGGTCCTTCTGAACTCTCAAAATTCAACTCATAGTTGAATTTTCCCCAAAAAAGCGTAGTCAGGCATTCCGCATATCCTCTGATATAGTTACAATCATAGAAGCGGGCGCATCCCGGAGACAGTGCCTGCTTTTGGACGGGTGCATCACAATGTAAGCCCGCTTTTCAGGAGGACACTATGGACTTGCATGACTACGACGATGTTGCAGAAAACTACGACCTGTACCTTGATGTGATGTCTAAGACAGAGAACGCACACGAAGGCTTTCAGGACTTTTACCTT
>JAZUFS010000068.1:0-2491 GCA_045640805.1 Treponemataceae bacterium | reverse complement strand
TCAGTGTGGTAACAACGTCGCTGGTTGTATTGCTGTCAGCGCGTAAGCGGAGATTCTCTGTAATGACACGGATTTCGTCTTTCTCGTAGGAAAAGAGCGGAAACACCATAAGCAGTGCGAGTGCAATAAGAATTACTTTTTTCATAAACACCTCATTTTTGTGTGCAGTAAATTGCGTATTTTCAATTATATCACGATTTTCGCGGGGGGGGCAAGAGACGGTGTAACTTTTTGTAGTGTATGCAGTTACTAGAGAACCGTCCCCCAGGATACAGCCAGCATGGACGCTGGCTACCGACAGAACCGTCCCCTGGTTCCTGCATTTGCCCGCGTGCGAAGTTCGGGTATATACTGACTGCATGACAGACACAGAATGGACACCTGACAGCATTCACCGCATTGTTGAGGCACAGCGCGCGTTTTTCAATACAGGCGCGACTCTTGACGTTTCCTGGCGCATCGCACAGCTGAAAAAACTGCGTGACGCGATGTATACCTACGAGGCTGAGCTTGAAGAAGCTCTTGCCGCTGACCTTGGCCGCACGCAGATGGAAGCGTATTTCTGCGACATCGGCACCGTCATTCTTGAAGCGAATGAGACTATCCGCGGACTTCGGCGCTGGGCACGTCCGGAGCGACACGGAAGTGGCATCGTCTGCTTTCCGAGCACGACGACAAAAGTCTACAAAATGCCGTATGGCGTCAGTCTCATCATCAGTCCGTTCAACTTTCCGATTCTGCTCGCGCTCGGCGTCCTTGTCGCATCCATTGCAGGCGGCAACTGCGCCGTCATAAAGGCGAGTTCAAAGTCAGCGGCATGCACTGCAGTCATGCAGAAAATCATCGCCGCCGTCTTCCCGCCGGAATACATCACCGTAATCGGGGGCGGCCATGACGTCGCAGACATGTGCCTTGCAGAGCGTTTCGACAAGATTTTCTACACTGGCTCTCCGAAAGTTGCAAAGCATGTCATGGCCGAAGCTGCAAAGAACCTGACTCCGGTCGCTCTGGAACTCGGCGGCGAAACAGGCAACTGGGCTATCGTACGAGCGGACGCTGACCTTCGTGATGCCGCCCGGAAAATCGCTTTCTTCAAAATCTGCAACTCAGGTCAGGTATGCATCAACATAAACCAGGTCGCCGTCGCTGAGGAAGTGGCAGCGCCGTTCCTTGCATGCCTGAAAGCAGAAATTGCCCGCCAGACGCCTGACCAGCTCAACAACGAGGAGTATCCGCATCTGGCAAACCACGGCGCGTGGCTCAAGTGCCGCGATGAAGCCGCTTTGTACAGCGACCGCATTGTTTCAGGCGGCCACGGCGACGAAAGCAGCCTGCGCTTTGAAACGACCGTCCTGTACCCAATCCGTGTGGATGAGCCGGTCGTGCAGCACGAACTTTTCTGCCCGATTCTGCCTGTCGTTCCATTCAGGGACAGCGAAATCGACGCGCTTTTGAAAGTGATTCAGAGCCGCGAAAAGGGCCTCGCGCTGTATGTGTTCACGAAAAACAGGCGCTGGGCAGAACGCACGATGAGCAGCATGCAGTTTGGCGGCGGCTGCATCAATGAAGTGTGCATCCATCTGATGGTGAAAGGTGCGCCGTTCAACGGTACCGGGCACTCGGGTATGGGCGCGTACCACGGCGAGTGGGGCTTCAGGGAGTTCACGCATCCGCAGACGGTGCTTATCGGAAAGACGCACTGCAACCTGCCGCTTCGTGAACATCCGTACAACGGAAAAAAGAACAGCTGGAAACTTAAGCTCGTCAAGCTTTTTGAGAAATAGATGCGTTTATTTTCCTGTTGAAAATCCGCCAGTAAACAAAGCAGATGATGATCTGCACAAACGTGGATGACGGCGTTGCAAGTCCCAGGTAGAAAATCTCTGTCGGGAAGAAATGATGTATCACAAACGACAGAGGCACGCGCACGCAGAAGGCGCCAGCAATTCCCTGCCACATGACGAACTGCGTCCTGCCGGCTCCGTTGTAAAAGCCGATGAAGCAGAACAGGAATGACGTGAACAGGCAGTCGATGGCGTACGCTTTCAGGTACTGCCAGCCGGCGTAGACTACATCCTTTTCGGGGCTGAACAGGCTGCAGAGCATATCCCCGTGGAAAAATCCCACATAACCGATGATGAAACCTGCAACGAGGGACGAGCCGATTCCCGCAATAAGCGCGCGCTTTGCCCTGTCCATCTTGCGGGCGCCGTAATTCTGCGCGACGACTGAGCTCATCGACTGACTGAATGACGACGGAACAAGCATGATGAAGCCGCAGACTTTTTCTGCAATGCCGATGCCGGCGCTGGCGACAAGTCCCATGGAATTGATGATTGCGGTGATGAAGAAGAATGAGATGCTTACAAGCAGGTCCTGCAGCGCCACAGGGACGCCCAACTTCAGGATTTCGATGTTCCGTTTGTGGTTGTAGCGGATCATGTTCCTGTGAAAGACGAACGGCAGGTCCATCCTGCAGATGATGAAGAGG
>JAZUFS010000067.1:0-4625 GCA_045640805.1 Treponemataceae bacterium | reverse complement strand
GTGCGCCCTGTTTTTTCCATTGTTCGCAGGTTTTTGTTTTGATGTATTCAGTTTTTCCTGTAATGTCACAGGCAATACAGAATTTGGTCTGCGGACGACAGGTGTTTATAATAGCTTCTATGAGTTTTGCGTTGCGGTATGGCGTTTCAATAAAAATCTGAGTCTGGTCTTCGTTGTATACTTTGTTTTCCAGCAGGCGGATTTTCTTTGTGCGTTCAGGTCCTTCAACAGGAAGGTAACCATTAAACGCAAAACTCTGGCCGTTAAAGCCGGAAGCCATTACGCTCATGATGATTGAAGAAGGTCCTACAAGAGGCACAACATCAAATCCCCGTTTTTGGGCAATGGCTACAACGTCGGCTCCGGGGTCGGCAATGGCAGGGCATCCTGCCTCAGAAATGATTCCGACACTTTCTCCTTTTTCTAGCGGCTTCAAATAGTCCCCGACAATTTTCAGATCCGTATGGCGGTTCAGCTCGTAAAAGGTGAGGGTGTCTATATCAATAGACTTGTCACAGGCTTTCAGAAAGCGACGGGCAGAACGGATGTTTTCTACAATAAAGTGCTTTACTGTAATGAGGATTTCGCGATTGTAGTCCGGAAGAACTTTTTTTACGTCTTCCGGATCGGTTGCACTTGTGTCACCAAGAGTAACTGGAAAAAGGTACAGTGCCGGTTTCATAAGATTAGTTCAGTTTTTCCAGGCTTCGGATTGCGTCGATGTTTGCTTTTCCACCAGGAACGAATGGAAGAACATCTTCTTCGCAGCCGACTGTTACAGTTACAACGCAAGGTTTGTTTGCGCGGTTTGCATCAAAGGCTTTCTTGTACCATTCTTTGTCTGTGTCGGCATTTACAGCTTCAATTCCGAATCCTTCCGCAATTTTCAAAATGTCAGGATTTCTTCCGAATACAGAAGCACTGTAGTTTTTGTCGAACAGATACTTCTGCTGCTGGTAAACCATACCGAGTGTACCATTTACAAAAATGATTACTGTTACGGCCAGGTTCTGTTCAGCAAGAGTTGCAAATTCCTGAATGTTCATCATGATGGAACCGTCGCCAGAGAAACAAACGATGCGCTTGTCAGGATTTGCAAGAGCGGCACCAAGAGCAGCCGGAAGACCGAATCCCATTGTTCCAAGACTTCCGGAAGTAAGGAAAGTTCTTGCTTTTTCTACAGGATAGTACTGGGCTGCAAACATCTGGTGCTGACCAACGTCTGTTGTAACGATAATGTCATCAGCTTTGAGTCCAGCCTTTTCTGCCACTTCAGGGATTTTTGAAATCAGTTCCCGAGGATTTGTTTTATCTGCGTCTGAAGGACGGCCTTCTGTAATAGAATCAGTTTCTGATTTAACTTTTGCAACTTCAGTCATCCAGTTCTGACGGTCAGCATTTCCTGCTTCAAAGTCTCCTTTCTTTTCTGAAACCAGAGTTGTAAGGATAGGGAAAACAGATTCTACATCGGCAACAACAGAAACATTTGATTCGATGATTTTATCAACTTCTGCAGCATCAATATCGATATGAACAAGTTTTGCGTTTGGACAGAATTTTGAAACAACACCTGTTGCGCGGTCATCAAAACGAACACCGGCAGCAATTACCAGGTCTGAATTGTACATGGCGTAGTTTGCAGCATAAGAACCGTGCATACCAACCATTCCAGTCCATACTTCAGAAGATTTTGGAACGGCACCAATTCCCATCAAACTTACTGTTACAGGAACTTTGTAGAGTTTAAGGAATTTGTCCAGTTCTTTTGCAGCTTCAACACTGTTACATCCGCCACCAAGGAAGAGGACCGGTTTCTTTGCTTCTTTCATAAGATTTGAAATTGCTTCCATTTTTGAAGCATATTCCGAAGCCGGTGTATGGAAACGAACGTTTGCATTGTCTTTGATTTTTACGTCTTCAATTTCTGGCCATGCATCAAATTCAACTGTCTGAAGCTGAACGTTGCGTGGAACGTCGATAAGGACTGGTCCTGGTCTTCCGTTTTTTGCAATTTTGAATGCTTCCGGAATTACTGTCAGAAGATCTTTTGCATCTTTTACCATTACTGAATGCTTTGTGATTGAGAAAGAAAGTCCGAATGTGTCGGCTTCCTGGAAAGCGTCTGTACCAAGGAGAGTTGTGTTAACCTGACCTGTGATTGCAATAATAGGAACACTGTCACAGCGTGCGTCAGCAATGGCTGTAAGCAGGTTCATAGCCCCAGGACCGCTGGTGGCCATACAGACAGCGACGGAACCGGTTGAACGAGCCATACCCTGAGCAATGAAACCGGCTGCCTGTTCATGGCGGACCAGTACATGCTTAATGTTGCTTCTGTTCAATTCATCATAAAGTGGCAGGATTGAGCCACCCGGAATTCCAGCTACGGTTGTAACACCGTGCATCTCTAAAAGAGTTGTAATAATTTCGCTACCTGTTTTTTTCATAGTTCTGCTAGTTTATCAGATTTTTTGCGTTTTTACTATTCTGTAGTAAAATATAAGGAGTATATATGAAGAGATTTATTTCATCCTCCAGGATATCCCAGATTATTCTCCATTTTGCTTTAATATGCTCGGTGGTTTCTATTTCCGTGCTTTTTGCCTTTCAGCTTTTTCCAAAATTTAAGGGCGAAGCTTATACCGGAGAACCTTTTTATAAGACGCTGAATACAAACTGGACACTGGTAAGGGAAGATGGAGTTCACCAGGTAATTGATCTTCCTGCCGTTGAAAATGCTCATTCCGGTGAACGCCTGATTATTGAAAATAAAATTCCTGATTACGTACAGGATAATATGGTTCTTCTTACAAGAAGTTCCCGTCAGAATATTCATATTTATGTGGATGGAAATCTTCGGTCTGAATATGTAACGGAAAATCTTAAGTTCTGGGTACGAAATGTGCCTAGTGCTTATGTTTTCATTCCTATTTCACATTCAGATGCCGGTCGAACTGTAAGGATTGAAACCTGGGGCAGTTCATCCTTTTTCGGAAATATCCAGCAGGTGATTGTTGCTCAGTCATCCAGTGCCTGGAATCATCTCTGGACCAGATACGGTGTAATAATTTTTACAAATTTGATTCTTCTTATCTGTGGTGTTGTGGCTTCCATAATCAGCCTTATTATCATTATCGTTACAAAAACGCGTCCAAGGATTTTTTATCTTTCCATGTCACTTATTCTGTTTTCTCTTTGGGCAATTTGTGAAAGCCGTTTAAGGCAGCTGGTTTTTAAAAATGCATCCATAGCCGGAATCATGGTTTTTGTGTTCATGATTCTGATGGTAATTCCGCTGTATTCTTATTGGGATAGAATTCAGAGACGCCGTTATTGTTTATGGTACAACATAGTAAACGGAATGATTCTGGCTTTCGGCATATTTACTACTGTTATGTATCTGATGCATAAACGGGATTATTTTGATTATATCCTCGTAAACTATGTTCTTATCTTTTTTGGAATTCTTTTGATTTTTGTTACAACTATTATCGATTTGAAACATGGCTTTTTGATGGAATACCATTATTCGGTAGTAGGAATGGTTATTGTTCTTGTGGCCGGAATTCTTGAACTGGTGCTTTCCCGAACACAACCTTTTTTTGCTGCAGGATTTTTCATCAGCGTGTCACTGATTATTATGTTGCTTTTGTCTTCAGCTCAGGGGATTCGCGATATAATTTCAGTTTATAAGCTGCGTGAAAAACATACTGCAGAACTGACTTTGAGAACAATCAGGACTGTTGCAGGAACCATTGATGCAAAAGATGAATATACAGGCGGTCATTCTGCCCGTGTTGCAGATTATGCAGAAACTCTTGCCCGTGCTTTAGGAAAAGATGAAAAATATTGTAAGAATATTCATTACATCGGGCTTATGCATGATATTGGAAAAATCGGAGTTCCTGATTCAATTTTGAATAAAAAGGGAAGTCTTGTTCAGGATGAATTCAGCCTCATGCGTCTTCATACAACAATTGGTTGTGAAATTATCGGAGACATTCAGTCTGTGGCAGGACTAAGATACGGGGTACTTCATCATCATGAACGTTACGATGGAAAAGGTTATCCTGAAGGGCTTGTTGGAGAACACATTCCTGAAGTAGCTAGAATTCTTTGTATCGCAGATAGTTATGATGCTATGACAAGTAACCGCATTTATCGTCGCCGCCTTACAGATGAAGAAGTGCGGAAAGAATATATTAAATATGCAGGTACTCAGTTTGATCCTTATATGGCAGAAGTTTTTATTAAGCTTTTGGATTCAAAAAAAATAACCCCTAAAACACAAGATGGATTTGAAACTTTTGATGGAGAACAAAGTTCTGTTGCTTTGGCTCTTCATAAAATGATTCAGGCACAGAACAATTATTACGGTGCTTATGAAATGACAAATCCGGAATTTATGAGGATGATTGTTTACATTTTGAAACTGGCAGAACGGAATCATCAGAAAGTTATGGTTAAATTATTTTCTGTCGAAAGTGAAAGCGGAGAAAAACTTCAGGGAGAAGAACTCTATAAGGCCGGCGCAATTCTTCGGAATGCAATTAATGGGCGAATTCGTAATACAGATATTACCACTCCATTTTCTATGACAAAGCGACTGGTGCTTTTTATGAATA
>JAZUFS010000066.1:0-2842 GCA_045640805.1 Treponemataceae bacterium | reverse complement strand
CCGATCCGACTTGCGCCTTCTTCAAGGTTTTGTCCTTTGAGCACGGAGTTCTTGCCGACCTTTTTCTGAATGCCGAGCCCCGCCGCCTGAAGTTTCTTTTCGCGGCCGTCAGTTTCCGGTTCATCAAACAGACCGGGCTGAATTGCGTCTTCAGGAATGAGTGCATTTGCTGTAATGTTCACACGGCGGATGAGCAGGACCGGGTCGGTGATGCGGTCGTAAACGTCCAGCACGGCGGCGGTCACTTTAGAGATGACGTTCGTGGGAGTGCCGAGATTAGCCGTCCCATGCACCCCTTTTGGTACGCTGCGTCCGTAACGGTCGGTGTCGACGGGGCCCTGATAGGAGCTTGTCACGCCGGAAGCGTCGTAGCCGATGTTCAGTGTCCAGGCGGCAGAGGCAACGCCTTTGTCGGTCAGGTCCAGGGCGAGCAGTTCGGTCATTTCCTTCACGATGAGGCGCGCTTTTTCCTTGTCGTACGGGCAGTGAAGGACCTGCCCGGAGCCGAGGCTGGTCTCATCGGAATGGTACGCCTTTATGTGCTTCATGGTGCACGGCTCGTATCCCCAGGCATGGTCAATCAGTATTTCCGCATCAATGCCGAACAGGTCGTACAGAGACTGTTCCCCCTGCTTTGAAAGCGAACGGCGTGCGATATCTCCCATGGTGTACATCATGTTCGTCTCAAGGCGTTTCGCAATGCCCGGGCCGATGCGCCAGAAGTCGGTGAGCGGCCGGTGCGCCCACAGGTTCCGGCGGTACGACATTTCATCAAGAGAGGCGATGCGCACGCCGTTTTCGTCAGCGGGAACGTGCTTTGCCATCATATCCATGGCAATTTTCGCAAGATACAGGTTGCTGCCGATGCCGCCCGTTGCCGTTATGCCTGTCGTCATGAAAATGTCGTTTATGACTTTCTGGCAGAGCGTGTGCGCATCTGTTTTGTAGAGCGGCAGATAGTTCGTCGCGTCGATGAAAACTTCGTCTATCGAGTATACGTGGATATCCTCCGGGGCGAAGTATTTCAGATAGATGCCGTAAATGTCAGTTGAGTATTTGATGTAGAGCGACATGCGCGGAACGGCCGTTATGTACTCAAGCGGCTTTCCTGTTGTGCGCTCCACTTCTTTCGCTTTCTGTACGACCTCGAACAGACGCGAGCGGCCGGAAAGCCCGTACTTCTTGAGCGAGGGCGTCACTGCAAGGCAGATTGTCTTTTCGGTACGACTCGCATCGGCCACGACGAGGTTTGTCGTAAGCGGATCAAGGTCGCGCTCCACGCATTCAACAGAGGCATAGAAACTTTTCAGGTCAATCGCGAGACACGTCATTTTTCAAAAGTATGCAGACCGCAGACTGATGTACGGGAATGGCCCTTATCCGTCAGATATTCAGCAGATTGCGCACGTATTTTATGGATGCGAGATATTCTTCATCCGTTGTGAGATGCTCGATAATCATCGGCATGTTCGGGTTTTCGCGCGTTGCAAGCTCTGCGAACAGCCTGATGTCGAGCGTTCCTTCGCCACATGCACATTCCTTGAGCTGCCAGGTGTAGCCTTCAAGCAGTTTTGTGTCTTTCAGGTGACAGCTCAGAATCTGGCCGTGCAGCTTGCTGAAGCATTCTTCAAGGAAGCGGTCGTTGAAGAAATAGCGGTCAGGCGTGGTAATCATGTTTACGATGTCCAGGTGCGCCTTGAACTGCGGCCTGTCGATATCCTTTATGAGCGCAAGATACTCATCCGGGCCCGTCGGGTACATCCACGGCATTGATTCAAGCGAGAATGCGGCGCGCTCAGGTTTTGCCCGGTCGATAATCTCCTGTGCCATGGCAACAATGTCGTTCCAGGTTTCGCGCGTAAAGTTGTTGCGGTAGCCGCCATCCCAGCGCGGGCCATGCGGAGTGCCGGCAACGTTTACGGCACACAGCGCGCCGATTTTGTCTGCCATTTTCAGCTGGCCGACAGCGTAGTCCATCCATTTTTCGCGCTCTGCCTTATCCGCAGAAAGCGTGTTTTTCCAGATGCCTACTTCTGCAATCAGAAGGCCCGCCTTGTCTGCAGCCTCTTTGTACGCCATGTACGTTTCTTCGCCGGCAAGGTAATCAACCGGAAAATTGACGCACTTTAGGCCAAGGGCTACGTGTTTCTGTGCCCAGTCTTCCGGGCCTTTATGTTCAAGTGATGATGAAACTCCAAGATACATGATGTGCTCCTTTCAGAATGTGCGGCGGTGGATGACGGTCGGGTCCATGTCCTTGAGTGAACGGACTCCGGTGCGTGCCATGACGCCTTTAAGCTCAGCGGTCATTTCATTGATTCTCTTTGTCACGGCTGTGCTGCCGTCTTTCAGAAGCGGCATCAGGTGGCGGCCTACACCGACGGCGGCAGCGCCAAGAGCCAGTGCCTTGTATGCGTCAAATCCGCTTTCAATGCCACAGTCCACGAACACAGGGATTTCGCTGCCGACTGCCTTCACAATGTCAGGCAGCACCAGAAGCGGCGGAACTGAATAAGGCATCATGCCGTGGTGATGGCTTACGATAATGCCCGCCGCGCCTGCTTTTACGCTGCGTTCTGCATCCTGTACGCTCTGAACGCCCTTCACGATGAACGGCACTTTGCTTGCTTTTACGAACTCGGCGAGCTCTGCGGTCGTCTTTGATTTCATGTGACAGCCTAAGACAAAGTCGTAGTTGCCATCCGCTGAGAATGAGTGGTCAATATCCATGCCGACCGCAAAACAGGCAACTTTGTTTGACTCCTCAATCCTTCGGAAGATTTCCGCGTTGTCGGCGTGCGGCTTAATGACCTTTACGGTGCGGGCGGCGGTTGCAATAATG
>JAZUFS010000065.1:0-12870 GCA_045640805.1 Treponemataceae bacterium | reverse complement strand
TGACGATGCTTACACACGGATTACGGCGCCGGACAATCTGGCAGATATCACGGAGACCGGCTCCTGTGTGAGTTGTTACGACGCCGATTCTACGCGGGAAAAAGGGAAGCGGCTTTTTGTTCTCACTGTCAAAAAGACCTTCCATGGCGAGCCTGCGTTTGCGTTCTTCAAGCATGGCGAGAATGTCGCCCGCACCTGCCTGCTCCATGGAATCTACCTGAATCTGATAATTGCCGCGCGCTTTATAAACGGTCATTTTGCCTTTCGCGCGGACCTGCATGCCATCCCGCGGGACAAACGGCAGGTAGACTGCCTTGTTACGCCACATGACGGCAGAAAGTGTTGCTGTCTGATCCTTGAGGGTGAAATAGATGTGACCTGCGCTTGAGGGTTTCCAGTTCGAGATTTCTCCTTCAACGGTAATCGGTGGTAGTGTACCTTCTATCAGGTCCCTCATGATATCCGTCAGCTGAGAAACGGTAAGCGTCTGGTTCTGTAATGTGCTGAATTGTGACAGTTCCATTTATTCCCCTCTGTTGTGCGCAAATTATATCACACTTTTATTTTAAAATCCGATAATTAATACGTATGAAAACCCTTATTACGCTTTTTGCAGAAAAAATAGAAAAAGAATTCCTTCCTGATGTATTCTCCTGGGCTCGTTCAATTCCCGGGGCATCAAAAATCCTTATCTGCGCCGGCAATTCCGCTGTTATTACAGCCGCAAAAAAAGACATCCCTGAATTTGAGAAGTCCCTTCCTGTAATATATGCAGTTGCACCCGGTCTGGCCGAAGTTTTTGAAGAAGTTCTTGATAATGCGGATGATGCAGAAACCGTCGTGTTCGGTCGTCTTGAATGTCCGTTCTACGATGCAAAACTTACTGCCGAAACGTATAAGCTTCATACAGATTATGCCGCCGAATACTCTTTCGCCGACGGATATCCGTTCGGTGTCGTTCCTGAGTTTGTTGCAACAGGTACTGTCCGGACACTGCTTTCACTGTGTGGCATGAAGGACGGATTCGCATCAATGCCGTTTACAAATGATGCGCTTTTCTCGCTTATCAAGACGGATATAAATTCATTTGATATTGAGACACTCATTTCTCCTGTCGATTACCGCATGCTCCGTCTGGATTTTTCATACTCCACAAAGCGCGGCCTTGTCCTGTGCCGCCGTCTTGCCACGCTTAAAAACGGGCTTTCAGAAAAATACGGCCGCTCACCGTCTGCTGTAGAGTTGTGCGATGCTGCTTCTGTTGATGCAGGCATTCTTCATACACTTCCGTCCTTTTACGGAATCCAGGTTTCATCCTCCTGTGCCGGAACGTGCACGTACTGCCCGTATCCAGCTGCCTGCAAGTCTAAGTTCGGTGCAGCACCAGCTGCCTGTAAGACATTCATGAAGAAAGAAGATTTCGCGGGACTCATCGATAAAATTGCAGCTTTTTCAGACGATACCGTCGTGTCACTTTCTCTTTGGGGTGAAAGCCTTCTGCATCCGGATATTGTGGAACTTGTAAAAAAAGTGCTTTCCAAGCAATCTCTTTCTATATTAATAGAGACTGATTGTGAGAATCTTTCACAGCCGCTTATTGATGAGATTGCAGCTGCCGTAAAAGATGCCGCACCTCGTACGAATGGCAAGAGTCCGGTTATGTGGATTTGCGGTGTCGACGCGGTTACAGAAGAGACATACAGGGCACTTCATGGTGAGAACGGCCTGACTTTGGCCGCTGTTACAGAGAAGGTGCATGAACTTGAAGCTGCGTTCCCGGGTGACGTATACGCCCAGATGGTGCGTGTCAACGAAAACGAGGGCGAGCTCGAGAGCTTCTTCCGCGGATGGAACAACCGCATCATCCAAAAGTACGACTACGTGAGCGGCCAGCTTCCTGACAGAAAACCCGCGGATCTTCGTCCCGTAAAGCGCAACTGCTGCTGGCACCTGCGCCGTGACATGAGCATCCTCGTGGATGGAAGCGTTCCGCTCTGCCGTCAGTTCATGTATGGCTCAGTCGTAGGAAACGCATTCACAGATGATCTTGAAACAATCTGGAAAGCTTCTGAAGAAAGACTTGTACATCATATAGAAGAAAATTACGAAGGAATATGTCAGGACTGCGATGAGTTCTATACCTGCAACTTTTAACGAGCGTCAGATAAAACGCGTCGTGCTGGGCGGTGATCAGCCCAGGGCAAATGCAAAGATTTCTCTTTCAGTAATCCTCTTAAGCAGGAGTGGTACGCCATTCCGTTCGGGAAATCTTGACCAGCTGCTTTCCATCGGGTTTTCAGACATCATTTCCGTAGAAATGTCCTCGGATAACTATAATCTTGAAGATCTCTCAAAGCGGTATCCGGCAGTAAAGTTCATTGCACCTGAAGAAAAATGTACGCTTGGGGATATGATCAATCTCGGCATGTCAGAAGTCCGTGAGGATTATGTGCTTGTCGTATGGGATACGATTCATATCCCGCCACGGTCAATAAATTCCTATGTCCTTAAGCGTCTTGAGGAAGAAAAAATCCTCTGTTACGTTCCCATGCTCTCAAATCCGCAGATGCAGTCTCTCCCTGTACGGATGCTGCCGTCCGTTGAGAATAAGGCACTTGCCGTCACTGGCGAACTTGTCGTTCAGGATAAAGCTCCGACGCTGTATCCTGTTGATTTTGTCGGACTGTATAACAGAGATAAATTCAAGGAACTTGGCGGTTACGACTACACGATAAAGTCTCCGTACTGGCAGAATCTTGATTTTTCAATGCGTGCCTGGCTCTGGGGTGAACAGATACGTATGATGCCGCAACTCCGTTTCAAGTACGAGACTGAGTTCCTGGCAGAAGATACCACACCCGATTATTCCCAGCTCAAATTTTTCCTTAAGAATATTGCTCCGCGTTTCAGCGAAGATCATGCATATATTCCAAAGTCGCTGTTTTTCTCGTATTACAGGAAATCAGGCTGCGGCATAAGTGAGGCCGTACAGGATTTCAGAAAAGCCCGCGACTGGGTTGAAAAGAACAAATACCGCTTCAAGACTGATGCGTCACACCTCATTACTTCATGGGAGAATCTTCCGTTATGACGCTCGTTCTTGTCCAAAGCCGCCTCGGTTCAACCCGTCTGAATGAGAAGGGGCTGCTTCCTCTAGGTGATAAACCGGTAATCGCCCATGTCCTTGATACAATGCATCTTGTACCTGCTGACGCGTACTATCTTGCAACGGATGAAGCATCGTATGACAGGCTTGCTCCCATTGCCGCATCATGTGGATATGAGTGTTTTGCCGGTCCTGCAGAAGATGTCCTTGAGCGGTTCTGCCTGCTTATTGAGAAAACCGGCGCCGACATTATTGTCCGTGCAACAGGTGACAATCCGTTCCTGTTCGCCGACGCCGCACGCGATTCCCTGGTAGAATTCCAGAAGAAGATAAAATACGAAGAAGACTGTGATTACTTTACATATACGGGGCTTCCGCATGGCAGCGGCATAGAAGTACTTTCTGCAAAGGCACTTCTTGAAGCGCGTACACTTACAAAGAGCCCGTATGACCACGAACATGTCGGTCCTGCACTGTATAACCATCAGGACCGCTGGACTTGTGTTTTTGAGCCTTCTCCTGAAAAATGGAACCACCCGGAACTTCGAACGACGATAGATACATTCGGCGATTACCGTCGTGCCCTCAGAATGTTTGCCGCCATGAAAGATGACGGCCCGGTAGCTGCTGCCACATCAGATGCTGACTGCCGCGAAGTCGCTGAACGACGTACCCGCGCAATCATTGAGGCGGCAAATCTTCCGTACATAAAGTCTCCTGTACTGTTTGTGCCTTCTGTAGAGGCAGGCCACGGAACAGGGCACCTTCGCCGCTGCCTCTCACTCGCAAAGGAACTTACTGCCGATATTTACATTCCGGACACCGTACAGGAACTTCAGGCAACTTCATGCACTGAAGCGTCACTTCTTGCTGAGGCAGAACCGCTTCTTGCAGAAACTTCCCTTTCGCCGTTCCAGGTACTCCGCACCCTTCCTGCCGTGAGCGAGGCTGAGGTCAAGCCGCTTTATTCCCTTGTCGTTGCTGACATGTTCGTTCTTGCAGGCCCGTTTGCGCAGAAACTCCGCACACTCGGTCCTCTTGCCGCAATTGATGAGGGCGCAGAAAATACAGACCCGTGCGACTATCTCCTTGATATCATTCCCGCGGTACAGTATACGCGGCGTCCCAATTTCCAGAATGCAGATTTCATTCCGCTGCCTGCCCACCGTAAAACAGCGCCTGTAACCGAAGTCAGGACAGCGCTCATCTGTATCGGCGGCGAAGATCCTGCGGGATTCACTGCCATGGCAAAAGCTGCCTGTGAAGAACTCGGCCTTACTGTAACAGCAGTGACGCCGGATGCCCCGGTTCCGGACCTTAAAGAGAAACTTGCCGATTACGATCTTGTCGTTACGCACTACGGCTTCACGGCGTTTGAAGCGCGCGCTGCAGGATGTAAGGTATTGCTGCTTGCAACAACGCCACTTCATCATCGGCTGTCTGAAGCTCAGAATTTCAGGTGCATTCCTGCGCGGGAACTTACTTCGGCAGAAAAAGCCCGTGACGCATTTGCGCGCGCTGGTGCCTTGAAAGCAGACACTGCCCTGACAAGGGATGCTGTTCCATCAGCAGACGTTGCCTTGAAGGCAGAAACTGCCGGAAAGTCTGACGCTTCCTTGCACTCTGACCTTGCGTCATACATACGGTATCTCTCATCCGGTCACAGAAACTTCTGTCCGGTATGCCGTACAAACTCATCCGACAAGGTGGCAGCGCGCACTCCTGACAAGACATACCGTACATGTCCTGACTGCGGAATGACCTATCTTTCATGGAGCATCAAGCCCGTGTCAGATTACGGCAAGGCGTATTTCTTTGAGGATTACAGAAAACAGTACGGAAAAACATATCTTGAAGATTTTGATTCCATAAAGGCTCAGGGCGAGCGTCGCATGGAATACATAAAAGATCTTTATAAAGATAAGAAACTGCTTCCAAAGAAGATCCTCGACATAGGATGTGCTTACGGCCCGTTCCTGGCGGCTGCAGCCCAGTCAGGATGGCGTTGTTATGGAACAGACATATCTGAAGATGCCGTCACCTACGTACGCGATACACTCGGATTTCAGTCTGTTACCGCCGCATATCCCGCACTCGATACAGATGAACTGGGGTCAAAAACATTTGGCGCCGTTACCATGTGGTACGTCATTGAGCATTTTGAAGACCTTGATGCAGTACTTTCAAAAACAGCAGAACTGCTTCCGGCAGGCGGTATTTTCGCGTTCGGAACTCCTGCAGGTCACGGCGTTTCCATGACATATTCGCCTGAAAAATTCTTTGCCCAGAGCCCGTCTGACCATTACAGCATCTGGGATATGAAATCGTGTAAGAAAATACTTTCAAAATACGGATTCCGTGTAGTAAAGACAGTTTCTACCGGACATCATGCAGAACGTTTCCCGCTCAGGAAACCGGCGGAAAAAGGCAGCCTTGCATACAGGCTGCTTACTGCATACAGCAGGATGCGTCATCTCGGTGATTCATTCGAAGTGTATTGTGTGAAAAGCAGGTAAGGGGAGGGAAGATTCATGCCATCTGTTTTTATTTTAGGTGCAGGACTCATGCAGCGTCCGGCCATTGAAGCCGCTCACAAACTCGGATATAACGCCATCGTCGCTGATGGCAATCCAAAGGCGCCGTGTGCTTCTCTTGCAGATACGTTTGTCCACATAGACCTGAAAGACAGGGAAACTCTCCTTGAATATGCCTGTACGCTTAAAAAGGACCTTAAGGCAGTATTTACCGCCGGAACGGATTTTTCAGCTTCAGTTTCTTTCGTCGCAGAGCGGCTCGGACTGAAAAGCCACTCATTTGAAGCTGCCCTCAACGCAAGTGATAAAATCAGGATGCGGCGTGCATTTGCCGCAAACGGTGTCCCGTCGCCACTTTTCACTGAAGTAACATCTTCTGTCTGGAATGAACTGCTCGCTCAGTATGTTCATGAAGACGATGCCGCCGGCGTGCTGCTGAAAGAAGCCGGATTCACGTCATTCCCGCTCGTCATAAAGCCTGTTGATAACATGGGCGGCCGCGGATGCCGCATGATCAACTCTGCAGAAGAACTTTCTCCTGCCATAACTGACGCGCTGAAATATTCCCGTTCAGGACGTGCAATCCTTGAAGATTATATGAGCGGGCCAGAGTTTTCCATTGACGCACTCGTCTTCAACGGCGAAGTTACGATTACAGGATTTGCTGACAGGCATATCTACTTCCCGCCATATTTCATCGAGATGGGACATACCATGCCGACGGACATTTCCCGGAAGGACTGGAATGCGCTTGCGGAATGCTTTGCGTCAGGCATTCATGCCCTGGGACTTACTCACGGCGTGGCGAAAGCTGACATCAAGCTGACTCCGCGCGGCCCCATGATCGGCGAGATTGCTGCACGTCTTTCAGGCGGTTACATGTCAGGGTGGACCTATCCGTATGCATCTGATGTGTTCCTGACAGAACAGGCTCTCCTTCTTGCTCTTGGAAACGAACCGGATGAAATCATGCGCCTCAGAAAGCCGACTGACATAAAGGGAATCTATACAGTTCCTGCAGTACGTACGAGCGCAGAACGTGCGTGGCTCTCAATCCCGGGAAAAATCCGCGACGTGCTCGGCCTTGAAAATGCAGCCGGACTCAGTTTCGTACGCGATGTCCTTCCCCGTGTCTCGTCCGGCGATGCAATCACATTCCCTGTGAACAACGTCGGAAAGTGCGGCAATGTCATTACTGCCGCGCCGACACGTGCAGAGGCAATCACTGCCGCTGAGGATGCAATTTCTTCAATAATAGTACGCCTTGAAGCAGGTAATCCTGAAACAGACGCGTTCCTTTCATCACCTTTAGATACCGCATATCCACCTTCTGCGTATCAGCTTGGGGATGAGGCATATTCTGAAATCGGCAGAATCCCGCCGGATGCTCCGTTCTCGCTTACGGCAGAGTCTGTCCCTGCAGTCCTTAAGCCGTTTGAAGATGCTGCAGACTGGAATCACCGCACAATAAAGAAGACCCTCAGACAGCTGCATGCAATTACAGGTGACAGAACCGTGACAGAACATGACTTTGTGACTGCACTTGTCCGTGGTGGTATTCAGGGCGCGTTATATATCCTGGAAAGGGAGGTCGGAAAATAAAAGTGTGTAAAAAAGTAATTCTGTTTACGCTGTTACTTTTCCTCACCGCGAACATGCTTCCCGCAGAAAATACCGTCAATGTCACTGCCTTCGCGGATGAACTTGATGTCCAGCTGTACTGGGATCCGCTTACGGGAAGCTGTCTGTTTGAAAAGAACGGTCACTCCGTTTCTTTCAGGACCGGTGAGGAAATTGCACTTTTTGACTACTCGACATTTGCCATGGTAGAGGCTCCTACCGTCAGCCGGGGAGCACTTTTCATATCATCAGATTTTGCAGACATGATACAGGGACTGTTTGAATCATCTCCAAATGAAAACCTGTTCAAAGTGGGTGCAATCCTTATCGATCCGGGCCATGGCGGAAAAGACCCCGGCGCAGTTGCTGACCACACAATCAACGGAAAGAAAGTCACTGTCCGCGAAAAGGATATTACACTGGCGGCATCCAAACTGCTTTATGCACGCCTGACGCAGGAATATCCTGACAAGAAAATCGTCATGACACGTTCTGATGACCGGTATCTCTCTCTTGAAGAGCGCGTTTCCATTGCAAACTCTCTTTCCCTTGCACCGGATGAAGCTGTTCTGTACCTGTCAATTCACGTAAACAGTGCTTTTGACAAAAAGGCCGGCGGTTTTGAAGTCTGGTACCTGAGTCCCGGTTACCGGCGTACAGTCATCAGTGAGGATGAGGTTGATGATGCTTCACTCAGAAATATCCTCAACTCAATGATGGAAGAAGAATATACCACGGAAAGCATTCTGATCGCCAAGTACATTCAGGATGGACTTAATCTTGAGATAGGCGATAAATTCACAAACCGCGGCATCAAGCAGGAAGAGTGGTTTGTTGTCCGCAATGCAAACATGCCGAGCGTTCTTGTCGAACTCGGATTCATATCAAATCCCCAGGAGGCAGCGCTCATGGTGGATGATTCTTACTTGAACAAGATGGTATCGGGAATATATAATGGCCTCGTCGCTTTCGTGACGCATTTTGAGCAGTCGCGTGGATTTACGGGGCTTCAGGAAAGGTAAGGCAGTGGATAAAAAGACAGCAGTTATCGTAAAGACAATTATTTTCTCCTGCATTTTCATTGCAGCCGTCAGTATTTCCCTGATAAGCATTGCAGCGGCAAAAGCTGACAACAGATTTGTCTTCCTGTTTGAGTCTCTTGACGATTCAGATCTTCATCTTGAAGTAAGATATATAAATACAGTGCCAGGTGATGATGATGTCACCTGCTTTGTCAAAGAACTGCTTCTTGGACCAATGACAAACAGATACAGACCTCTGTTTTCAAAGACTACCACCGTACAGTCATGCTTCATCCGTGATGGTATTCTCTATATAGATCTGTCTGAAGAAGCCCTTCTGCAGGAAGGTGCTTCATCTGAAACGGAAAAAGCATGCAGCCTTCTGAAAGAGAACATCAGTTCAAACTTCAAAGAGGTTGCAGATACAAAAATATTTATCTCGGGTATTGAAACTTATACGGAAGAAGAAGCTCTTATTGTCACGGCTGATTGATTTTTAATCGAAAATTCGTTGACAAAAGCGCTTTTCCTTACGTATAATTGTTTAATACAAGGATACATAAATTTCTCATAAAGGAGCTTGTAATGAGGAAGAGTTTTATTGTTATTGCGATTGCATTCCTGCTGATTGGAACATTTGCAATTTGTGAAGAAGGTGTTCTTATTGATTTTACTAAGTTGAGCGCAGATATTACGGTCGACAAAGAGAACGCTACTACAGACGCTGACGGCAATACAGTCCCAGACCAGAACCGCCATACTGTTGTTGATTACGGTGCAGTTGCAGGTGCAACATTCACAGAGTCTCAGAAAGAGCTGATGAAAACATCACTCGCTCTCGGAAACTGGGAAGTTGAGCTTAACTCTTCTGCAAGAAATGCTGTAAGCCTTTCAAACTCAATCGTTAAGGAAGCTTTCGTCCGCGAGACAAAGGCTGCTGGAAATAATGGTGAAGAGATTGATGTTACAGTTCCTTTCAAGGGCCAGTATGTAATGGGTGTACGCGTTGTATTCCCAGAAACATCTGTCAACTCAAATGCAAAGATTGTACCACCTTATGAAATCCCTGCATTCGATCCAATGGTAGACATTGACGATGACGGTAACTCAACAGGTGAGAATACTTCAGGTTCAACACTGACACGTTTCGAAGACGGCTACGGTGTTCTGAAGAATGTTGGAACAATCAAGTCAATTTCAGTTACAACAATGGGTATGAACTTCCCACACGGACTGTACGTACTCCTTAAGGATACAGACGGTGTAACACGCCGCTACTTCATGGGCTACCTCGGATTCGACGGATGGAAGGAACTCGTCTGGAACAACCCGACATACATCACAGATGTTCGTGCACGTGAAATCAGACTGTACCCAATCTATCCACGTGGAACACCATACGTAAAGTTCGTTGGTTTCCAGATTACACGTGATGCTGCTGATATCGGCGGTAACTTCATCGGATACTTCAAGGATGTTAAGATCATCTACGATAAGGCTGTTCTTACAACAGAGCGCGATATTGCTGATGAAGACCTGTGGGGTATCGTAACTGAACGCGAAACAGCAAAGCAGAACTTTGAGATGACAAGATTCGGTGAAAAAGAAGTTGACCGCTATCTTGAAAAAGCAAAGACTGCAACAGAGACTGGATTCACATCTAGTATCGCTGCTGAAGAAGTTGCTGACTAATCAAGCTTCTTGTTGAAATATGAAAGACCGTCTCAATGAGACGGTCTTTTTTTGTTTAAAGCTTTTTTTTGCGGATGAAATTGTATTCAGAATCAGACTGCTTTGTAGTAATTGTTTCGT
This sequence comes from Treponemataceae bacterium, assembly GCA_045640805.1. Taxonomy (GTDB): domain Bacteria; phylum Spirochaetota; class Spirochaetia; order Treponematales; family Treponemataceae; genus Treponema_I. The sequence goes on along the minus strand of JAZUFS010000065.1, from coordinate 2,776 downwards.
CCGCGTTTTTCATCAAAAACGACAAGGTTCATTTTCCTGAGCACCCAGAGCATGATACGTGCATTCTTTCCCGCTCCGGCTGCTGCAAGATCATTTGCGCAGAAACTTTCTCCCAGGGAAGGTGGCAGCAGTGAAAGATAATCTTCTTTTGTAGAAAAAGTTTTCCTGCCTCTTATTTCATTCAGTGATTTTCCCGTCTTGTACCAGTTTTTCCTGAAACGCCTGCTCTTGTTTGCAAGCTGTACGGGTTCCGGCGTTCTGACTCTGTGTTCCGTAATTGAAACGGAAAGTACTTCGAGTTTGAAATCCGGTTCCAGCAGCAGCGGATATATACCTGTCAGTTCGTTGAACAGTGAATACATGTCAGGACGTTTGGGACTTTTGCGACGAGATATCTGATTACCACTTTCATCTTTCAGATCAATAATTCTTTCAACTGCAAGCGGGTATACAAGTGTCACTTTGTGGGTTTCAAGCAGTGACTTGATTTTTTGGTACAGTTTTCCAAGATTTCCCGTCTGAATTTCAATTATTTCGTCTTTATCAGTAACAACATCGCAGATGTAAATGCCGGTATCAACCTCTGTTTTTCCGCCATAAGTGGCTGTATACATGCGTTTCAGCGTGTTGTGAAGGTCAGATTCATTGTACGTATTTATCATAAGACCACTATATACGATTACTATACAGACGTATTGTCCAAAAATTCCAATCCCATCTTTTCCTTATATTATCTGCAAATTTTGTGTTGACTTTAGAATTTTTCATAGTAAAATGGAGATAAGTGGGAAATTGTGGAGAATCGTGGATAAAAGTAGTTATGGAATTACTTACTGGCGAGTATAAGAACACATTGGACGAAAAAGGAAGAATCCTTTTTCCTTCAAAGCTTCGTTCGCAAATCACAGGAAATGTACTCATCATTACTAAGTCGATTGATAACTGTCTTTGGCTCTACACTCCAGAAGAATGGAAAATCCTTTCTGAGAAAATAATGGAGAGTGCTTCTCCGTTTGATCAGAAGGCGCGCCTTGTTATCAGACATCTGATTGCGCCTGCACAGGAAGTTGAGTTCGATAAGGCCGGAAGGCTTTCAATTCCCCAGAGTTTACGCGAGTATGCCGGTCTTTCAAAAGACTGCGTCGTTCTTGGTGTCAACCGCTTCATTGAACTTTGGGATGCGGCAAAATACCAGGAATACAGTGAGCAGAATGAATCTGCTCTTATAGACGCAACTTCTGCATTGACTGACATTACGTTCTGAGAGGTTTCTGGATATGGAAATTATCCACACGCCGGTTCTGCTGCAGGAAACATTGCAGTTTCTGTCACCTGTAGGTGAGCCGTTTGAAAACTCTGCCGTGATGATTGATTCAACATTGGGCGAGGGTGGCCATTCAGAAGCGTTTCTGACTAAGTACAATGGTTTGCGTATTATCGGCTTGGACGCAGACAGTAAGATTCAGGCTCGGGCTAAGGAGCGTCTTGCATGCTTCGGTGACCGGATGAATTTCCGCAATGTCTGGTTCAACGATTTTTATGCAGATTATCCTGAGGATTTACCTCATCCGGATTTGATTCTGTTCGATCTCGGAATTTCCGTGTTCCATTATGAGCGGTCCGGACGTGGTTTTTCTTTCAGATATGACGAACCTCTTGATATGCGGCTTGATCCAAGTGCAGGAGATTCTGTTGAAGTGCTGGTAAATACCATGCGTGAGGGAGAGCTCGCGGATGTGATTTTTCAGTACGGTGAAGAGCGTTATTCACGGCGTATTGCCAAGGCAATAGTTCAGGCCCGGCAGCTGTCACGAATAACATCTTCAAAGGTGCTCGCGGATATTATCTATTCGGCAGTACCGGCTCAGTACCGTCACGGCAATATACATCCAGCCACAAAGACTTTTCAGGCTTTGCGGATTGCCGTAAACGGGGAACTTGACCGTCTGCCGCGAGCACTTAATTCTGCTTTTGACTGCCTGAAAACCGGCGGAAAGATGGGTGTCATAACCTTTCATTCGCTGGAAGACAGGATAGTTAAGAATACCTTCAGGGATTGGGGCAAACAGTGTACATGCCCTCCTGAACAGCCGATATGTACGTGTGGCGGTAAGCCGCGTGCAGAACTGCTGACTCATAAGCCTGTAGCACCGACGGATGAAGAAGTTGCTGAAAACTCTCCTTCAAGAAGTGCCAAGCTCAGAGTCATAAGGAAATTACGGGAAAGAGGTGGAGAAAACAATGAAAAAGATTAAGTCAATGTACGATGTCGGAGTTATTTTACTTGCGCTGCTTATCCCGGCCCTTATGATTCTTGCGGGAATACAGACACACCGCTATTCAGTTCTGGAAAAGCGTGTTGAGCAGCTCAATATGTCGCAGTACGACATTATTGAAGAAAGCAAGAGGCTGGTAAGTGATATCAGTGTTCTGTCAAATTCTGACCGCATTGAAAAAATTGCGACGGAAGAACTTGGAATGAGAAAAGCGGAGAGTGAAGAAATCATCCGCGTTGAGATAAAGGATAACTAGCATGAATCGGGTGGGGGCGGATTCATTGCTTTCACTGCAGGAAGTTGTTTCTGCAGTGAAAGCAGAAATCTGTAATGAGAATAACTTAAATAACTTCTCTTTTACTTCTGTTATGACTGACAGCAGGTCTGTTACTGACGGAAGTCTTTTTGTTCCTCTGATCGGAGAATTTCAGGACGGTCATGCATATGTGCTTCAGGCCGTAAGAAAAGGTGCTTCTGTTGTTTTTGCATATAAGCCTTCG
>JAZUFS010000064.1:0-2239 GCA_045640805.1 Treponemataceae bacterium | reverse complement strand
GGCCGTGCTCAGGCAGAAAATTTCAAGAAAGGCGCGCTCATCCTCGGCGGCTGCTGCGGTACGACGCCTGCACATATCGCGGCTACAGTTGCCGCAGTCCGCACAGTAAAAGCAGATGACGCTTCTGAGGCCCCAGCCGCTGACAAGGCCGCTGCCGCTTCTGAAAGCTCCGTCGCAGACAAGGCAGCTGCTTATAAGGCAAGCGCCCGCACGTGTGAACCAGGGGACGGTTCTCGGGTTCACCGCACATTCGTTTCCTCGGGCACAACCGCCGTGCAGATTGGCGACGAGGCAGGTGCGGTCATCATTGGCGAGCGCATCAATCCTACAGGCAAGAAAAAGTGTAAGGCGGCGCTTCTGGAAGGTGACATGCAGTTTGTCCTGAATGAAGCTGAAAGTCAGCTTGGTGCGGGCGCATCCATCCTCGACGTGAATGTCGGCCTTCCGGGCATTGATGAAACAGCAGTCATGACACAGGTAGTGAAGCTTCTTCAGAAGACGTTCCTCTGCCCGCTGCAGATAGACTCAAGCGAACCGGCTGTTCTTGAAAGTGCAATGCGCGCCTACAACGGAAAGCCGCTCGTCAATTCGGTGAACGGCAAGCAGGCCGTCATGGATGCGGTCTTCCCGCTTGTAAAGAAATACGGCGGCGCCGTCGTCGCGCTCTGTCTTGATGAAAGCGGCATTCCGCCGACAGCAGAAGGACGGCTTGCCATAGCAAAGAAAATCGTTGCTGAGGCCGCTTCGTACGGCATTAAAAAGAGCGATATCGTGCTCGACATGCTGACGCTTACCGTAAGCTCACAGCAGAAAGAGGCGGCAGAAACGCTCCGCGGCATCCAGCTCATCAAGACGGATCCGGAGCTTGCCGGCGTTAAGACGGTTCTCGGTGTTTCAAACATTTCGTTCGGTCTGCCACGCCGCGACATAGTGAACTCGCATTTCTTCAGCATGGCGCTCAATGCCGGCCTCGACGCATGCATCATCAATCCGCTTTCCGCGCCCATGATGGAAGCGTACGACACGTACCGCATCATTTACGCAAAAGACGAGAACTGCATGCAGTTCATCGACAAATACGCAAACACCGTCGCCCCGACAGCGTGTTCGGCGGGCGCGCAGGCCTTGAAAGCGGACGCCGCATCTTCCGTGAACGCAACTGCCGGAAGCGCAGCGGGCGCATCCGCACCCACAGCAGCATCAACTGCCGGAAGCGTATCCACAACGGCATCAGCTTCTGGAAGCGCGGCCAGCACGAGCAGCGCGCTCATGGCGTGCATCATGAAAGGGTACGCGGACCAGGCGGTGAAAGAGACCGAAGCGCTTTTGAAGACATGCGCGCCCATGGATATCGTGAACAATCACATTGTTCCCGCGCTTGACGCTGTCGGCAAGGATTACGCTGCCGGAAAGAAGTTCCTGCCACAGTTGCTCCTGAGCGCGGACACCGTGTCAAACGCATTCGCCGTCCTTAAAGCCGCGCTCGCCTCATCCGGTGAGAAGCAGGAAGTCAAAGGACGCATCATCATGGCAACGGTGCAGGGCGACATTCACGACATCGGCAAGAACATCGTCGTCGCCATGCTCGAAAACTACGGATACGAAGTACTCGACCTCGGCAAGGATGTCGCCCCGGAACACATCATTGAGACTGCGCTGAAGGAAAACATCAGCGTCATCGGTTTGAGTGCCCTGATGACGACGACCGTACTCAGCATGGAAAAGACAATAGCCCTGCTCCGCGAGGCTGAAGCAAAGCAGGCTGCTGCCGGAAAGCCCGTCAAGTTCACGGTCATGGTCGGCGGCGCAGTCCTGACACCTGAGTACGCAAAAAAAATCGGCGCCGACTACTATGGCAAAGATGCCATGGACACCGTCAACGTCGCAAAGCAGATATTTGGAAACTAAGCAGGCGTGTCACAAGCGTACCTGCAAAGCGGGGGCATAACTTCATGATCATCGACTTTCACACGCATATCTGGCCAGACACCCTGGCGCCACGTGCATTGAGCTCGCTTTCAAACACGGCGGACCACATATTCACGCCGGTCACAGACGGCACCGCGCAGGGTCTTCTCGCTTACATGAGCAGCGTCGGCATTGATGTCTCTGTCGTGCAGCCGGTCATCACGAAAGAGAAGCAGGCGTTCAGCACAAACGAGTGGGCCGCGACGCTTTCATCCGCGCGTCTCGTTGCGTTCGGCGCAGTCTGGCCACACAGCGAAGCATGGCGCGAACA
>JAZUFS010000063.1:0-2858 GCA_045640805.1 Treponemataceae bacterium | reverse complement strand
CAATAATTTACGCATATTCAGATCCTCTGTATCCCGGAATGCTGAAGGTTGGGTACACAACCCGTACCGTTGATGAACGCATGCATGAACATTATCCGACATTGCGGCCTGGTACAGCCTTGCCTTATAAAGTTGAACTTGTTGAAAGCGCAATGTATTGCGATGGTGATTCTTTCAAAGACCATGATGTTCATCGTGTTCTGGAAGGAAAAGGTTTTAAGGCAATAAAAGACCGCGATGATAAAAAGACAGAGTGGTTCAAGTGTTCTGTTGATGATGTCCGTGCAGCTATTCTTGCAGTCAGAAATCATACCGAGAACGTTGAAAACAGAACGCAGTCTTTTTCAATGAGGCCGGAGCAGAGAAGGGCTGTTGAAAAAACGGCTTCATACTTCATCAAGGCAAAAAATGACCAGCCTGATAAAGCGGCGAAATTCTTATGGAATGCGAAAATGCGTTTTGGAAAGACATTTACGTCGTATCAGCTGGCAAAGAAAATGGGCTTTTCAAAAATCCTTATTCTGACATTTAAGCCTGCCGTTCAATCTGCCTGGAAAGACGATCTGCTTCATCATCTTGATTTTGAAGGCTGGCAGTTTATCTGCCGTCCTTCATATTCTGGTGATCCCAATATAGAAGAGCAGTATCAGGCTGCAGATAAATCCCGCCCAATCGTCTGTTTTGGAAGTTTTCAGGATTTCCTTGGAACGAATGAGAGTGGTGGCATCAAAGCGAAGAATGAATGGGTTCACACAACAGTCTGGGATCTCGTTATTTTTGATGAATATCATTTCGGTGCCTGGCGTGACAGTGCAAAGAAGCTTTTTGAGAATGAAGATGAAGAACATCTGTATGAGGAAGAGACTTCTGATTCAGATAAAGCTGCCATGGTTGCAAATTCCATAGATGAAACCTGGCTTCCAATTTCTACCAAATACTATCTGTATCTGAGCGGTACTCCATTCAGGGCTTTGTCCAACGGAGAATTCATTGAAGAACAGATTTTCAGCTGGACGTATAGTGATGAGCAGGAAGCAAAGGATAACTGGAATAACGATGATGGAGAAAATCCGTATGAAGCACTTCCACGTATTGTCATGCTCACTTATAAAATCCCAGATTCCATCCAGAGTATCGCTCAGGGTGGGGAATACGATGAGTTTGATCTGAACGAGTTTTTCTCCGCGACTGGAAAGAATGAGGACGCAAAATTCGTTCATGAAAACTATGTCCAGAAATGGCTTGATCTGATACGCGGTTCATATCTTGAAACGACTGTCGATGATCTGAAACTTGGCGCTAAAAAGCCGCCTATGCCGTTCAGTCATACAAAACTGTTGAATGTTCTTTCCCACACACTCTGGTTCCTGCCTGATGTTGCAAGCTGCTATGCAATGGCACATCTGCTGGCACAGAAGCAGAATACGTTCTATCACGATTACAAGATAAATATCTGTGCAGGTGTAAAAGCCGGTATCGGAATAAAAGCATTGGAACCCGTCCTTGATTCCATGGATAATCCTCTGGAGTCGAAAACCATTACTTTGAGCTGTGGAAAACTGACAACCGGAGTAACAGTAAAGCCGTGGACCGGTATTTTCATGCTCAGAAATCTGCAGAGCCCTGAAACATACTTCCAGTCAGCGTTTCGTGTCCAGTCTCCGTGGGAAGTGCGTTCTGAAAGCGATAACAGCAAATCCATTATTGTGAAACGGGAATGCTATGTTTTTGACTTCGCGCTGAACAGAGCTCTTAAACAGATTTCTGATTACGCAAGAAACCTGAATGCAGATGGCGGTAATCCCGAGCAGAAAGTTGCTGAGTTCATCAAGTTCCTGCCTGTTTTAGCGTACGACGGATCAAGCATGCGTCAGGTTGATGCGGGTGAAATTCTTGATATTGCCATGTCAGGAACGACAGCAACCATGCTTGCAAAACGCTGGGAAAGTGCACTTCTGGTTAATGTCGACAACGATACTTTGAAAAAACTTCTGAATAATCAGGAAGCGCTTGATGTCGTGAACAAGATTGTCGGATTCAGGTCGTTGAACAAAGATATTGAAACGCTGATAAACAAATCAGAGAGTGTTAAGAATACGAAAAAGAATTCGGATAGTACTCCATCTCAGGAAGAAAAACGACAGCTTACAGAGGAAGAGAAAGAAATCAAATCCATGCGTAAGCAGATTCAGGAGAAACTGATAAAATTCGCAACCCGCATTCCTGTGTTCATGTATTTAAGTGATTATCGTGAGTACTGTCTGCGTGATGTCATTCAGGAACTGGAACCTGAGTTGTTCAAACGCGTTACAGGTCTTACGGTGAAGGACTTCAACCTTCTGGTCAGTCTGAATGTCTTCAATGAAACATTGATGAATGATGCGGTATACAAGTTCAAACGCTATGAAGACGCTAGTTTGTGTTATACAGGAATAGACAAGCATGCAGGTGAGAATATCGGTCTGTATTCTACTGTTTTGAGCAGGGGTGACTATAATACCTTGTCAGGTATTCAGGATGGAACTGCTGAAGCTGCTGATAAGTGGGAAAACGGCGGAATTTATAAGGATTGATAATTAGGGGGCTTTGTTTTTGAGGGTGATATTCAAAAAAAAGCACCTGAATTGCAGGTGCCGTATCATCCGAGATGACTACTGAGGTTATTGCTCTAAAGCTCACTCAGCTTTTCACTATCAATATAGTATCTGAAATTCTTATTGTCAATACTTTTTTCAGAACTGCCATTTTGATATATCAATTTCTCCCATTCTTTTTAGGACTTTTTTACAAACTTCAGTTCTATTCTTCAAATACATGTTCCGTTCAAATTCTGAAACAGAATTGGTAATTTTCTTTAT
>JAZUFS010000062.1:0-2178 GCA_045640805.1 Treponemataceae bacterium | reverse complement strand
AAGCCGCTTCAGCAACAAGATCTGGAACGCAAGCCGCTACCTGCTCGGTAACCTTGAGGGACGCAACCTCGTTCCGGTAAAGAAGAGCGACCTAACCGAGCTCGACAAATGGATTTATGCACGCCTCGACAACTGCGTACGCCTCGTCCGCGACGCTCTTGAAGGCTACCGCTATAACGATGGTGCACAGGCTCTGTACGAGTTCTTCTGGACAGAGTTCTGCGACTGGTACGTTGAAGCAACAAAGCTTTCTTTCCGTAACGGCGACGATGCAGAAAAAGACAGGGCAGCATCTGTGCTCCTCAACATCCTTGAAGAGAGCCTCCGCCTGCTGCATCCGTACCTGCCGTTCGTCACCGAAGAAATCTACGGCAAGCTGCCGCTCGCTGAAATCGCCGCAAGCCGCAAGGCAGCAGGCGACGACGCAGTCTGCACCGTCCAGTACACAGGCATGCTTATTGCAGGCCCATACCCTGAAGCAGATGACAGCCGCGTAAGTGCCGTCATTACAGACCGCTTTGCAGTCCTTCAGGAATGCATCCGCTCAGTACGTAACCTGCGCGCTGAGTGCGGCATTGCTCCTGAAGTAAAGCTCAACGTTGCCATCATGGTTACAAAGGGCAGTAACGCTGAAGTACTTCATGAGAAGACTGACATCATCAAGCTGCTCGCCGGTATCGGCAATATCAGCTTTGTTGATGAGAAGCCTGCCGGAGCAAGCGGTGCTGACGGAGCCGGCTTCGAAGCCTTCGTACTCGTTGATGCTTCCGTTGATGCAAGCCAGCTCAAGGCCCGCTTCACAAAAGCAATCGAGCAGGAAAAAGCGTTCATCGCCAAGGTTGACGCAAAGCTTTCAGGCAAGTTCGCCGAGCATGCACCGGCAGACGTTGTTCAGGCAGAGCGCGACAAACGCGAAGAAGCAGTACGCCGCCTTGAAAAGCTCTCATCTTATGTTGAGAACCTGTAAAATGGGTGTATGATAACAGGATAAGCGAGGAGGTCGCCCATGCCGATGAAGATTGATAAACCGGACCAGATGAACAAGCAGGGAATGCTGGAGCTTACAGAAATGAAACTGGCTCCATACATCCAGCTTTCTACGGCTCTTGTCGGAAAATCACGGCGTGCGGGCGGCAATATGTTCCGCCATCAGCTCGACACCCTCGCCATTCTCATAGACTACGGCTACTACGACGCGACACTGCTCAAGGCAGCCGTAATTCACGACCTCATTGAGGATGTCGCCGGATTTGATCCACAGCGCATCCTCGACATTGAACCTGCCGCAAAAGAAGTTCTTGACCTTGTCCTTGAAGTCACCAAAAAAGAGGGCCAGCTCAAGAAAGATTATCTTCTTGGCATTATCGACCACGGCAGCGAAAAAGCCAAAATCCTTAAATGTGCAGACCGCATCAGCAACATGATAAGCCTTGGTTTCGTCACCGATGAAGCGTTCATCGAGCGCTACTGTGACGAAACTGAATTTTATATCTTCCCAATTGCTCTTGATGTAGACTACAATATGTATCAGGAGCTCATCAATCTCGTCATGACCCGCAGATATTACCTGGAAGAGACCGGATACTTCCTGCGTAAGCGTGAAGAAGAAAAGAAATAACAGATTTGATAGCATAGCTCCTCAAAATACGCACACGGATGTGTTGTATGTGAAATAACAGGCTCTGTCCGCTTGCAAAAAGCAGGTGCGGGGCTTATAATATGGTAGTATACTAACATGGAAGATGAGGTGGCACTAAAGGATGTGCCATGTACGCTTCCAAGGAGTTTTTTCTATGTCAAAAACAGTCACTTTCGGCGAAATCATGCTCCGCCTCAAATCACCGGGAAACGAACGCCTTTTTCAGTCTCCGCTGCTTGAAGCAACCTTCGGTGGCGGCGAGGCAAACGTCGCAGTTTCCCTTTCCATATTCGGCAAAGACGCTTCTTCCGTTACCGCAGTTCCCGACAACGCAGTGGGTGAAGCCGCCATTTCAGAGCTCCGTAAGCACGGCGTCGACACGAGCGGTATTGCTCGTGTAAAAGATGGCCGCCTGGGCATTTACTACCTTGAGACAGGTGCATGTCAGCGTCCGTCGCTCGTCGTGTACGACCGCGCCGAAAGCTGCATTGCAAAAGCCGCACCGTCAGATTTTGACTGGAAGGCAATCATGCAGGACG
>JAZUFS010000061.1:0-2400 GCA_045640805.1 Treponemataceae bacterium | reverse complement strand
TTGAGCTGCTTCTGCGTGAACAGGTCCTGAAGCAGTTCTTGTTCAGTGCCTGAAAGACTGTACCAGGCTGTTGTGTTGCCGTACGTCCAGACAGGGTAGTATTCATCAGGTCCGGTCTGGATGAGCATGCGGTCGCGCCATTTTTCGGTCAGCTTTTCGCGGACGGGAAGCGGCAGGTCTTCGTGCGCCCAGATGTCTTTATCGCCGGCAATTTCCGGTTTGAAAAGCCAGAGCTCCTCGTTGCCTATGCGGTCCATCAGCGTGTGAAGGAGTTTGTGGGTGCCTTCATAGTCGCCTCCGTTCGCTTCCTGAATCAGCCAGGTCGGCACATGCGGCTTTGAAAGCCAGCGGATTCTCTCATCCGTAAAGCCGAGCTCATGCAGTTCCTCTGTGGAAATGCCTTCGTACGGCTCAGTGTGGCCAAGGACAGCGGTGCATTCGGTGTCGGGAATGGCCCAGATTCTGAAAAAGCCTAAGATGTGGTCAATGCGGTACATCTTGTAGTAGCGTGAGGCTGTGACGAGGCGGTCTTTCCACCAGGCGTAACCCGTTTTCTTAAGGTTCTTCCAGTTGTATGTCGGGAAACCCCAGTTCTGCCCGACCGGATTAGGCCCGTCGACAGGGGAGCCTGCACGAAGATGCATGTTGAACAATTCCGGATGAGCCCAGACGTCGTGCGAGTCCTCGTTCATCATGATGGGGATGTCGCCTTTAAGCTTTATGCCCTGTTCAGCGACATACGCGGCGGCTTCGCTGAACTGTTCGTCGGCACGCATCTGAAGCCATGCGTAAAAAAGCAGGTCCTGCTTACGGGCCGTGTCATTCCAGAGCTCATCAAGCTTTGCAGGGGTTATTTTCTTATATTTTGGCCATTCCTTCCATGACGCCTCGAAGTTTTTGTTTTTGAGCGTCATGAAGACAGCGTATTCTTTCAGCCACGGATGTGCTTTAGCCCATTTCTCAAGGCTTTTTTCTTCAGCAGGCCAGACCAGCGCATCATACACATCCCGCAGTAATGCGAGTTTTTCAGAGCGCAGCGTACGGTAATTGTAGCGTGCCACGCCTTCATGCTGGTCACGCAGTTTTTTCGCTGCCGCCACGAGCTTTTTCTGCGCGCTGGCCAGGGAAGGGGCTGCGGTTTCTTTCAGGGCGCAAAGCTCCGGCAATGCGGTCACGCTTATGTACAGGGGCTGCAGCGCGAAAGCGGACAGGGCGCTGTACGGCGAGCTTTCCGTACCTGTGTCGTTGACCGGCAGCAGCTGAATGACAGACAGACCTGCCTTCTTGCAGAAGTCTGCAAATGGAATGAGATCAGGGAACTCTCCTGAGCCACAACTGTTCTTTGTGCGTAATGCTCCCAGCGGGATTGCTGTACCGGTCAGTTTCATATCAGATATTGTACTTCATCATGGGGATTTTGCAAGGTTCACAAATTGACAGTTCAGAAATTCAGACTGATAATCTTATCAGTTAATAACTCATATAAGGAGGATATATGCCAAAATATGATGCCGTTGTTGTTGGAGCCGGAAACTCAGGCCTTTCTGCCGCCATCCGTCTTCAAATGTCAGGAAAGAAAACGCTTTTGATTGAACAGCATAACCTGCCCGGTGGTTGTGCGACAAGTTTCCGTCGTGGCCGTTTTGAAATTGAGCCGTCACTGCACGAACTGTGCGATATCGGATCTGTTGCTAATCCGGGTGATGTCAGAAACCTTCTTGATGAGTACGGAGTCAAACTGAACTGGGTTGAAGTTCCCGAGTGTTTCAGGATGATTTCAAAGTTTTCTGATGGCACGCCGATGGATGTCACCATGCCGCATGGAATCGATGCGTTCATCAACAAGATGGAAGAGTACGTTCCCGGTTCACGCAAAAAGATGGAAGACCTGTTCGACATTTACGAGGGAATCCGTCAGGGAGCAGACTATATTTCCGCCTGCTCAGGACACGCAGATTCAGCCGTCCTGAAGGCAAAGTATCCGAACATGCTGCGTCTGGGAGCGTATCCGACACAGACTGTTTTCAAGGCGATGAAGCTGCCAGAGAAATGCCAGGACATTCTTTCTGTGTACTGGAGCTATCTGGGCGTCGACATGAAGCATCTGCCGTTCTTCCACTACGCATCCATGATGCAGCGCTACGTACGCCTTGGCGCTTACATTCCGGGGCACACATCTCATGAACTTGCAACCGCAATGGTAGAGCGCTTCCGTGAGCTTGGCGGCGAAATCTGGTTCAACTGCCGCGCCAACAAGTTCCTGTTTGACGGGGATGCGCTGTGCGGCGTAGACACGACGATGGGCGTTGTTGAGACAAAGATGTGCATGCCGAACATCAACCCGGATATCGTTTACGGTAAGATGATTCCGCAGGAACTTGTTCCTGTCCGCGAGAAGAA
>JAZUFS010000060.1:0-4114 GCA_045640805.1 Treponemataceae bacterium | reverse complement strand
GTTGTTGATGGTACTGACGGTGCAGTCATCAGAACCATTATGGAAAATGAACTTTCACAGATGGAAGACCGCCACATGGGCTGGATCAACATCTTGAACCAGTGGGCTGGTTTTGCTCCTGGTTTCGGTATGATGGGTACCGTTCTTGGACTTATTGGTATGTTGAACAACCTGGAAGATAAATCATCTCTTGGTCCTAACATGGCTGTTGCACTTATTACGACACTGTACGGATCCATGGTTGCTAACTGGCTTATGGCTCCTTTCGGTCAGAACCTTATCGCACAGAATGCCAGCGAAGCTAAAGTAAAGGAAATGATTATTGAAGGTGTTCTTTCAATTCAGGCAGGTGATAACCCGCGTATTCTTGCCATGAAACTTCTTACCTATCTTGATCCGGTTTCAAAGAAAGCTATTGAAGCTGATGTTCTTAAGGACTAAGTAATTATGGGAAAGAAAGAGAAAAAAGCACCTGCCGGACCTTCCAAAGAGTGGATGGGTACGTATGGTGACATGATTACCCTCATGCTCTGCTTCTTCGTTATGCTTTACAACCCTGAAGAAGTAGATGCAGTCCAGATGGCCGCCCTTACTGCTTCAATCCAGGGCGATCCGACAAAAGGCGGTGGCTCACTTTCTTCAACAGGAAGACTTGCTGATCTTGGTAATACAATCAGCAGTATGCCTTCAATGGAACAGGGACAGTATCTTGGTCTTGATGCAAAGCGTGCAGTCAGTTCATTCGCCCCTGAAATTCATACAAACAAACTGACCATTTCAAGTGATGAACGTGGAGTTGTAATTACTCTTGCATCAGATTTTCAGTTTAGAGAGGGAAGTGCTGAACTTGATATAGAAGAAACACGTCAGGCATTGCAGGAACTTTCGACATTCCTTAATCAGGAAGATCTTGAAGGAAGAAATTTCCGAATTGAAGGTCATGCTGACACTGATGAAGTCTACGACAGATCAAAATACAGCAGTTTGTGGGAACTTTCCACTGCACGTGCATGTAATATCCTGCACTATATTTCAGACTTCGGCGTTAACGAAGAGATGTTTTCCGTTGCCGGATATGCTGATTATCAGGATAAATACGATGAAATTTCTGATAATACATCATTTAATCGCAGAGTTGATATAATTATTCTAGACGAAGCGCATTTTTGATGTTACAATGATAACTGGTGGGAATTTTATAATCCGCATCAGTTTATATCTCATAAGTAAGTTTTATACAAAAGGTAGGTTTGTATGGCTGATGAAGATTTAGAGCTTGATGACGGTGGTGAAGGTGCAGCAGCTGGCGGCGGTAAAAGCAAAGGCGGCGGTTTCCTTCCTACATTACTCAAATGGCTTGCAATTGTCGTAGGCGCAATCATCCTTATAGTCACTGTAGTTGTCATTACAATGAACATCATGCAGGGCAATAACAGCAACTCAACGTCAGTAATTCAGACAGGTGAAGAATATTCAACCAAACGTGAAGCACTGGCATGGTACACTTCCATAGGACAGAGTACATACACAACAATTGATGTCCCTGCAGCAAGTGTTACTGTTGAAGTAATCCTCGGATACAAAGAGGATGATAAAGTTGCATCAACCGAAATTACTAAACGTCAGTATGAAATAAAAGACTATTTCAGACGTTATTTCTCATCTAAATCAAAGAATGAACTGCGTGTTCAGGATGAAGATAAGCTCCGCCTTGAAATCAAGAATGCCATCAATGATGATATTCTTACCGGAGCAAAGATTTACGATGTACTGTTCTTACAGTTCAGCGTCAACTGAGGAAGCGTGAATGACTGAAGTTCTGTCGCAGGATGAAATTGACCAGCTCCTCATGGCTATCAGTTCCGGTACAACGGAATCTGAAGAAGTAAAGCCGGTCAATGATAATCGTAAGATTAAGATTTACGATTTTAAGCGACCTGATAAATTCTCAAAGGAACAGATGCGTACTGTTCAGGTTATGCATGAAACGTTTGCACGTCTTACAACGACAACACTTTCTGCACAACTTAGAAGTATGGTTCATGTCCATGTTGCGTCTGTAGACCAGTTGACTTATGAGGAATTCATCCGCTCAATTCCAACTCCGACAACACTTGCAGTCATCAATATGGACCCTCTCAAGGGTAATGCAATTCTTGAAATAGACCCGGCAATTACATTCAGCATGATTGACCGCCTTTTTGGTGGTACCGGACAGGGAACAAAAGTCCAGCGCGATCTGACTGATATTGAACAGTCTGTAATGGAAGGAATCATCGTCCGTATTCTTGCTAATATGCGTGAATCATGGACACAGGTTGTTGACCTTCGTCCACGCCTTGGACAGATTGAAACAAATCCTCAGTTTGCACAGATTGTTCCTCCTTCAGAAATGGTCGTCCTTGTAACACTGGAAACAAAAGTAGGTGATGAAGAGGGAATGATGAACTTCTGTATCCCTTACATCACTATTGAGCCTATTATTTCAAAGCTCTCATCCCAGTTCTGGTTTTCTTCTGTAAGAAGAAGTTCAACAACACAGTATCTGGGTGTTCTCAAAGAAAAACTTTCAAACGTTGAAATGGACGTTGTTGCTGAAGTTGGTTCAATTAATATCCCTATCCGCGATGTTCTTGGACTTAAGGTAAACGATATCGTCCAGCTTTCAAATGTACGTGTCAATGATCCGCTTATTTTGAGCGTTGGAAATCAGAAAAAGTTCTATTGCCAGCCAGGTGTTATTGGAAAACGTATGGCTGTGCAGATATTAGGTAAAGTTATTCCGGAAGGAAATAATGAAGAATTCGAAGAATTATCTGTAGAAGGAGAAGAATCGTATGAGTGATGGTGCCATTTCCCAGGAAGAAATTGATGCTCTGTTGTCTGGAGTAGACATGGGTGGTATCGGGTCGTCCGGTATCTCCTCCTCAAAAAGCAGTTCAGCTGCTCTTGATACGACAGTAATGTCATCCACTCTTTCTGAAATGAGTGGAAAACTTAAAGAATGCCTTGATTCTATGACTGGTGCCAGTTTCGAAGTTGATGCACCTCAGGTTGAATCAACAGACCGTGACGGTGTCCTGAAACAGATACCTGAAATGGTCATTTCTGTAATCTCAGATTATAACGCAGGTGTTACAGGTGAACATCAGTTCATTCTTGCACAGGAGTTTGCAACAAAACTGACATCCCTCATCAATAAGGAAGAAACTCCTGAACTTGATGAAATGGCACTTTCTGTTGTTTCCGAGTGTATTTCAACTTATAACGGAAGCGAGATTACACAGATTTCATCAGGTGGAAAACTGACAAACCTTGCTTCAAATCCTGCAGAAGCAACAAACGTGCCTAAAGCAATGGTGCGTTTCCCACAGGGTAATTTTGTTCTTGCAACATATCCAGTCCGCATTGAAGGTGGAGCATTCTCTCTGTATGAGATTTTCTCATCAGGAGTTTCAAACGGCATTACACAGGCTCTTGGCGGTGGTGCTCCTGAAGCAGCTTCCTCTGGTGGAACAGGACTTTCAGCTGAAGAAATGCAGTCCATGACAGCAATGACTGGTATGGGCGGTGGTGCTCCAATGGGCGGAATGAACATGGGAGGCATGGCTATGGGCGGTATGCCGATGGGCCAGATGCAGCCTATGGGCGGCGCTATGGGCGGAATGGGTATGAATATGCCACAGGGTGGTATGGGCATGGGAATGGATATGGGAATGGGTGGTGGCATGCCTCAGAACATTCCTAACGTACAGTCCCTGCAGTATCCGACACTCCAGAACGGCATGAACAGAATGGAGCAGCAGAATATCGGTCTTATCATGGACGTTTACATGGAAATGACCGTAGAGCTTGGACGTACAAAGAAACTTATCAAGGATATTCTTGGTATGGGTGAAGGTACAATCATCGAGCTTGATAAACTCGCTGGTGAGCCTGTAGACATTCTTGTAAACCAGAAACCGATTGCCCGTGGTGAGGTTGTAGTTATCGATGAAAACTTCGGTGTTCGTGTAACTGAAATCCTGTCACCAATGGAAAGGGTAACTGATCTGCATTAATTTGTTTCTGGGTGGGGAACATGAAGAATATATTTCGCAGAGTACTCGCAATA